>NZ_JAYRVJ010000354.1:0-3629 GCF_041918635.1 Promineifilum sp. (SeqCode) | reverse complement strand
GATAAGCGGCGAGCAGCACCGTCGTACCTTGTAGCGGGGGGTGGGGGACCCCCCGCGCGGGGGCGCGGAGGCGGGGGGGCCGACCCCCCGCCAAACCAACCCCGAATCACCCCCCCCCACCCCCACGCGGGGGGGGGGGGGGGGGTGGTGGGTGTTGTGGTGGGGGGGGGGGCGGCCCCCCCCCCTCTCCGCCCGGGGGGCGGGGGGCCCCCCCCCCCCGCTACAAGGTACGACGGTGCTGCTCGCCGCTTATCCTGCCTCGATCAACTCCTCTACATCCTCTGGCACGGCCACTCCACGCCCCGGCGCCAGCGGCAATTGCAGCCACACCGGCTCCGCCTCGCCGGTAATCAGCCGCGCCCCGCGCTTGCGCGTGACGTAGTTCCAGCCCCACTGGGTCATGACCCTGAACTTGTTGTCGAACTCGATCAGGAAGTTGATGTGCACGAAGACCCAGATGAGCCAGGCCAGGAAGCCGTGGAAGTGCAAGTTGCCGATGTCGGCCACGGCCTCGTTGCGGCCGATGACGGCCAGCATCCCCTTGTCCTTGTAGCGGAAGGGGCGGATAGCTTTGTCGAAGCGGCGGCGGCGCAGCACATCGGCTACGTACTCCCCCTGCTGCATCGCCACCTGGGCCACGCCGGGCAGCGGCGCGCCGTCCTGCTCGTAGTGGGCCAGGTCGCCGATAACGAAGATATCGGGGTAGCCAGGCAGCGTCAGGTCGGGCAGCACCTTCACCCGGCCGCTGCGGTCCTGTTTTGCGCCGACCCGCCGGGCCAGCGCTTCGCTTAAGGGGGACGCTTTCACCCCCGCGCCCCACAGCACCGTATGGGTCGGCAGCAGTGACTGTTCGCCGGTGTCGGTGTCGCGCACGATGACGTGCTCGGCGGCGATCTCCGTCACCGTCGTCTTCGTCCGCACCGTCACGCCCTTGGCCTGGAGGGCCGCGGCGGCCGCAGCCGACAGCGCTTCGGGGTAGGCTGCCAGGACACGGTCTAGCCCCTCCACCAGGGTAATCGAGGCCTCGGTCGGGTCGAAGTTGCGAAACTCGCCGCGCAGCGTATGCCGGGCCAGCTCGGCCAGCGCCCCGGCCAGTTCCACGCCGGTCGGCCCGCCGCCGACGATGACGAAGGTCAGCAGGGCGCGGCGGCGCTCCGGGTTGCTCTCGCGCTCGGCGGCCTCGAAGGCCAACAGGACACGCCGCCGGATCTTGACCGCGTCCTCAATGGTCTTCAGGCCGGGGGCGACCTCCTCCCACTCCGCGTCGCGGCCGAAGTAGTGGTGGCTGGCTCCGGTCGCGATGATCAGTTCGTCGTAGGCGACCTCATCCCCATCTTCCAGGATAACCACACGCCGCTCCGGGTCCAGGTCAATCACCTCGCCGGTCAGGACGGTGGCGTTCTTGACCCGCTTCAAGATGCCGCGCAAGGGCGAGGCGATGTCCTCCGGCGACAGGCTGCCTGTCGCCACCTGATAGAGCAAAGGTTGAAACAGGTGGAAGTTACGCCGATCGATCAGCGTCACCGCCACCGGCGCGTCACGCATGGCCTGGGCCGTATACAGCCCCCCGAAACCGCCGCCGACGATGACAATTCGCTCTTTTCGTTTTCGACTCATCGTGTTTCCTATGAAGAAGAATGATCCGCAGATTTCGCAGATTACGCAGATTTTAAAAAGCGCGGGTGAGAGTGCCCATTACTGCGCTGTCAAGCAGTTACTTGCCGCAGATCATGGCATATTGGAACGGGGTTGACCAGGCCCTATAGGCCGGCATTCATCCGCGTCATTTCGCTTGCCTCTCTGACGGCGGGTGGGCGGGGATTCTTACGGGGGATTGTGCAATTGTTCACAAAGGAGGGATCATACACTTGGTGTGACCGATGTCTGTGAACTTCTGTAGTGATGGTACTTGTGGGACGGGTCAATCTTTCTCATGCGACGCCAACTGGTCGGCCAGCCGCGTCGGCTCCGGCAGCCGGTAGCGCGTGGCGCAGCGCAGGACGTAGGCCACGGCTGTCGCCAGGCTGATGCGGTGGCCGACCGAGACGTAGATGGGCCGGACGCCGATCTTACTGCGCAGGATGGCCCCGATGATCTCCCCCTTGTCTACCACCGGGTTCCAGTCGCCGCGCGTCGCGCCGGGCGGATCGTAGACGCCGATGAAGTGCGACTTGGCGACGCCGATGGTCGGCACGCCCGCCGCCAGCCCCAGGTGGCAGGCCAGCCCGAAGCGGCGGGGGTGGATGCGGCCGTGGCCGTCACACAGGATGAGATCAGGCGCGGTCTCGACCATGGCCAGCGCCGCCAGCGCGCCCGGCAGCTCGCGGAAGGCCAGCAGGCCAGGGACGTAGGGGAACGTTGTTGGGACGCGGGCCAGCCGCCGCTCGACCGGCGTCAGCTCGGGAAAGCGCAGGACAACCACGGCGGCGCGGGTCGTGCGCCCGCCGTCCTCGAAGCCCACGTCCACGCCGGCCACGTGGCGCACCTCGCCCAGTTCGTCCCGCTCGATCACCTGGTGGCGCAGCGTCTGTTGCAGGGCGATGGCCTCGGTCGGGGTGGCGGGCCAGGGATGTAGGGGGAGCAGGTTCATGCGTCCCTCACCAGTTAGCCGGTCGGGGCCGCGGCCGGTTCGCCGGCTGTGCTGGCCGTCGCGCTCTGGCGACGGAAAAGATCGCGCCGGCGAATAACGACCACCGCCGCCACAGCCGTCCAGATCAGGGCGTTGACAGCCATAAACGCCGTGTCGTTGATGACCGCCAGGAACGGCAGGTTGCCCAGATTGATGCCCAGGTGGAAGGCCGCGGCGACCCACACGTTGAAACGCGTGCCTTTGAGCAGCCCGTATAGCACGGTCGAGTAGGCGACCATCAGCAGGACGAGGCATAGCATGTAGACCGGCCCGTTGCCATACAGACCCACATGCCACAGCGCCCACAGGACGCCGACCAGCGCCGAGGAGGCCAACGGCTGCAGGTGAGGGTCGAGCCGCCGGTGCAGGTAGCCGCGCCAGCCCACTTCCTCCCCGAACGCGCCCAGGGCCATACCCGGCAGCATCAGCCACAGCGGTGCGGGCAGCCCGCCCACGTCCGGCCGCAACAGGATGAAGACGACCGCCGCGACGGCCGCCGGGGCCAGCAGCGCGCCCAGCGCGCGCCACGCCGAGACGCCGCGCAGCGACAGCGACAACCTTAGCCCGTCCCGCCGGAACAGCCCCAGCATGGCCAGCGCCGCCAGCCCCGGAGCCAGTTGCGGCAGCGTCACCGTCGCCCAACTTCGAGCAAAGCTGGTGGCCTCCTGCAGGCCGCCGAGCACTATTGTGAGGAGAAAGGTCAGCACGTAGAACAGCGCCACTCGTTTGATCATAGTTGCCCTCCTGAGAGCAGATCGGCCAGACCGGCCGGTGTATAGTCGCCGCGACCAATGCGATCGGCGGCCAAATCGAGCCAGCGCAGATAGGCCGGCCCCAATGACAGGACGTACTCCAGCGTCAACATGCTATAAAAAAACGCCTCGGGGCTTGGCGCGCGCTCTCGTCCCGCCATCGCCCCTTCATAGACCTGGCGAAACATGGCCAACTGCCCGCGAATCATCTCGCGCTGCCGCTCGATGATCGCCAGCGCGTCCTCCCG
>NZ_JAYRVJ010000353.1:0-6590 GCF_041918635.1 Promineifilum sp. (SeqCode) | reverse complement strand
CGCTCTGGAGCCGTACTATGAGTGGGAGGCGGCCACCGACCTGAACCGGCCGGCCGACGCCGGCATCGGTCGGGCGCTGCGCATCTTCAGCGGCAACGCCCTGGTCGGCGGCTGCTGGGAGGAGTACGGCACGCCCTTCGCCCAACTGTTCTGCTACCTGGACGCCAACTACGACAAGTACGTGCCGGCCTTTGACCCGGAGGATCATGTGATCCCCGTCTTCTCCTTCCACACGACCGACCGCCGGCTGGGCCAGCAGTCTGGCCTGCTGGGCTATGCCGACGACGACTGGGCGACCGGCACGCCGCTCTACATCTACGTCTTCAACACGGCCACCTACCGCCTGTTTGGCTTCGGCTTATCGGCCGTCACCGTGCACGAGGTGGGCCACCATATCGGCCTGTCCCACCCGCACGACGGCTACGACGCCGAGCAGGGGATTGAATATGGCCCCGGCGGCCCGTTCTTCTTCGTCTGGCAGGGCGACTACAGCGCCACAACGATGAGCTATATGTGGGTCAACGACGGCTTCGGCCAGTTCGACCACGACAACATGAACCGTTACCTGTTCGCCGGCTACCTCAACTGGGCCAACGCCGTCCTGGCCGACATCGCCGCCCACCCCGACGCGGGCAGCGTACAGGGCTATGTGGACGCGGCCGAGGCGGCGGCGGTGACGGCGCAGCGGGCGTTCAACCGCTGGGACTACGCCACGGCCGCGGCCAGCGCGCGCGAGGCGTATGAGCAGATCGCCCTGGCGGCGGCTGAACTGGGCATCGATCCGTCTCTGAGCGTCCCGGTGCTAAGCATCGCCCCGACGGACGCGCCGCCCAAGGAAGGCGACCGGCTGAAGGAGCCGTTTGTTGATTGACACGAACTGTTGTGGCGTAGGATTCTTATCGTGGCACAGGTTTCTTAACCTGTGATGGAACGCAGGACAAGAATCCTGTGCCACGGCAGTGGAAAACCTAAGGAGGTACTTGAGATGAGGCAAAAAAGAGTGTGGGGTCTGGTGCTCCTGCTGGCGCTGGCGCTGATGTCGCTCACGTCGGCCGTCTACGCCCAGGACGCCGAACCGGCCGGACTGGTGCCGGGCGAGACGGTCACCTACCGCCAGACCGTGCCGATCCACATCGTGTTCGTCGGCTTCGAGCAGGACGACATCCGGCTGCCGGCCCTGCGCGCCTGGCTGCCGGCCAGCTATGAACCGCTGGTGCGCGCGCCGCAGTTCTACGGGCTGCCCGGCCGCGACATGGGCCTGCGCTTCAACTTCGACTATCACACCCATTTCACCAACCAGGCGTTCGAGAACGACTTCTTCAACTACCTGGCCTCCATCGCCACGCCGGGGGAGCCGACGCTCTTCCAGGAAATCTATAACGGCATGGCGAACAACGTCCTGGACGTGACCGGGCCAGTGGCCTACATCGACGCGCCGTCGGCCGAGCAGTGGCTGATGACCGCCGGCCAACAACGGCTGGGCATCAATCCCGACAAGAGCTACACCATCTACTACGTCAACTGGTACGACCGGCCCGACTTCCAGTTCCACGTCTACACCAAGACCGACAGCCCCGACCCGGACACCGGCTACAACTTCGGCGCGCTGCGCCCGACGCGCAAGCTGATCGCCTGGGGCGGCGGCCACGGCCGGACGTGGTTCTATGACCTGTCGGCCGGCCCCGATAGCTGGAGCGGCAACTACGACGTGGACAATGCCGACATCGACGGCGACGACGAGCCTGACTACCGCATCCCGGTCATCTGGGAGTACGCCGCCAACGGCTACCGCGACCCCCGCGAACTGTCGGGCGACCTGGGGCGCGTGGCGCGCTACGTGGGCATCAATCTGCTGTTCACCACCTCGCCGCTCTACGACCCGCTGGTCGCCGCGCCGGGGCCGGACGGGCAGCGCGTGGCCCACGTGGAGATCTTCGAGATGCACCGGCTGAGCAACGGTGTGGACTGGATCGACATGGACTTCGTCCAGGCCGAGTATGAGCGGTTCCAGCCCTACTATGATTGGCGCTTTGTGCTGGAGCAGGACAAACGGCCCATCGCGCCGGGGGCGCGGCTGGCGCTGCGCATCTGGGGCGGGCTGAGCCAGCGGGAAGACTGCTGGGTGGACTACGGCACGCCGTTCGCCGAGTTGTTCTGCCACTTCGACGAGAACTACTCGGATTACGTGCCGGAGTACGGCCCCCAGGATTACGTGGCTGCCGTCTTCGGCTACAACGGGGCCATCGCCAACATGGGCAACGTGCCGCTGGGCTTCGCCGACGACAACTACCGCGACGGCACGCAGTCCTACGTCTTCATGTTCGATGGGCCGGAGATTCGCGCCGCGGGCTACGGCTTCACGACAACGACGATTCACGAGTTGGGCCACCACTTCGGCCTGTCGCACCCGCACGACGGCTACGACTCGGAGCAGGGCCTCGACTATGGCCCCGGCGGCGACTACTACTTCGCCTGGCTGGGCGACGAGAGCTACACCATGATGTCCTACATCGACCTGACCTGGGAGTTCGGCCAGTTCGACGAGGACAACCTGTACCGCTACGAGTTCGCCGGCTACCTCAACTGGGCCAACGACCTGCTGGCCGACATTCAGGCCCACCCCGACCGGGCGACCGTGCGTGACCTGGTGGCCGCCGGCCAGAACCACGCCCGCCAGGCCGAGCGCGCCTTCCGGCAGTGGGACTACCTGGCCGCGGCCACGCACGCCCGGCTGGCGTTTGAGGCCATCGCCACGGCGGCCCAGACGTTGGGCATCGACGTCGGCCCGGCCGCCGTCGCGCCCGCGCTGCCGCCGACCGGGGCCATGCCGCGGTGGGTCGATCCGATCCGGTAGTGAGTCGTGATTAGTGTCAGTGGTTAGAAAGACCCCGCCGGAGAGGCGGGGTCTTTTATCGTTCGTAGTCAGGCGGTCTAGAGCTTTAAGAAATGGCTACGGATACGGACGGAAGCAGACGGATTGATGATATGGAGTGAAGGATTAAATCCGTTCTTACTCCGTACCGTCCGTGGGTATCCGTAGCCATTTCTTAAGACTCAAAATCGCCTGACTACGAACCAAACTCGGCTACAATGAGCGCTATTCCACACAGGGACGGACGACGATGCAAACGATAAAGAGTATCCTGGCGGTGATAGCGGTCATTCTGGCCGTGGTCGGCGTCGTGTTGAGCGGGGCGGGCATCTATTACAGTTGGGCGCTGAACGGGCCGGCGACCGAGACGCTGACCGGCGTGTTGAGTAGCGCGGCGCGCGGGCTGACGGCCGCCGACCGCGCGCTGACGCGGGCCACCGATGGCCTGGGGCGCGCGGAGACGGCCGTTAGCACCGTGGAAGGCGCGGCCCTGGCCGTCGGCGAGACGCTGGTGGAGACGGATCTGGCCTTCGCGCTGCTGGAGCGCACGGTCGGCGACACGCTCTTCCCGGCCGTGGCCGCGGCCCACGAGACGCTGCGCACCACGGCGGAGATGGTGGTCGCTTTCAACGATTCGCTGGAGGCGGTGAATAGGCTGCCCTTTGTGGAAGTGCCCACGCTGACCGAGGAATTGGGCGTGGCGGCCGACCAATTGGCGGCCGCGCAGCAGCGGATCGCCGACGTGCGCGCTGAATTGCAGGCGATGAAAGAGGATACGGTCGGCCGTCCGGTGACGTTCGTGACCGACAGGACGGGGCCGGTACTGACCGACCTGCAGTCGGCCCAGACGACGATAGCCCGCGCGCAGGCGGAGATCGAGGCCACGCTGGCCGCCATCGCCGCGCGCCAGGCGACGCTGGCCCGGACAATCGACCTCATCTCGCTCGGGGCGACGGCGGCGCTGTTGTGGCTGATCGCGGCGCAGGTTAGTCTGGGCTTGCAGGCGGCGCGCTATGTCCGGGCCAGGAACTAGGCGCTGGCGATCTCCTAACCCGCCCTCAGACCAATACTCGTGCGCTAACATCAACTGCCTACCCACTAATAGGGGTGGGTTTCCATCATGCCATCTCTCTGGCGCTAGACCAGATGTTCTAGTTATGGTATACTAGACGAACAAATGGGGGGCTTTTCCAATTGGCGATTGGTTCACAGCGGAGGTCTGAAAATCATGCAAATCGTGACGAAGTACCCGGATGGCGTCTTTTGTTGGGTGGATTTAACGACGCCTGACGTGGAGGGGGCCAAGGCATTCTACGGCGGGCTGTTCGGCTGGGAGACCGACAGCCACTCGGACACGGGTTACTACACCTTCCGGCTGCATGGCTACAGCGTGGCCGGCGTCGGGCCGATGAGCGCGGAGATGCAGGCCGGCGGCTCGCCGCCCGTCTGGATTTCTTATGTCAAGCATGAGGACATCGACAGCGTCGCCGGGCGAGCGGCCAACGCCGGCGGGACGGTCTTCTCGCCGCCGATGGACGTGCCCGCCGCGGATGGCGGTTCCGAGGGGCGCTTTGCGCTCATCATGGACCCAACCGGCGCGCCGTTCGGCGTCTGGGAGCCAAGCAACCACACCGGGGCGCAACTGGTCAACGTGCCGGGCGCGCTGGTCTGGAACGAGTTGCAGACGCGCGACACGGCCGCGGCCAGCGCCTTCTACCGCGACGTGTTCGGCTGGACGACGGCCGAGATGAACCCCGGCTACGCCGTCTGCCAGGTGGACGGCCGCGGCCAGGCGGGCATGCTCACCATCGAGGAGAGCTGGGGCGACGTGCCGCCCAACTGGACGGTCTACTTCCAGGTGGACGACGTGCCGGCTGCGGCGGCGCGGGCCGAAGCGCTGGGCGGGGCCGTCGTTGTGCCGCCTTCCGATCCGGCGCAGTCGTGGCAGTTCGCCGTGCTGCGCGACCCGCAGGGGGCGCACTTCACCGTCGCCCATTGGAACAACCCCTCCGACCCGCCGCCGGGCGAGACGAAGGAAGGGTAGGGGCTAGGTTCTAGGGGCTAGGGGCCAGGGGCTAGGGAAGAAGGCCGGCCCTGGCGTATTCGGAGTGCGCATCCTCAGATGCGCAAGGTTTTAGAGTCCGCATCCTCAGATGCGGGTTCCGCGGCAGGGAAGTCGCGCGGTTTCGGAGTCCGCATCCTCAGATGCGGACTCCGATGTTCGGGGGGACGCCGCTGGCTTTGAGAAATCCAAGACTAGAAGATGGAGGTTGATCAATGGCGAAGTACGCAGATGGGACGTTTTCTTGGGTCGATTTGACGACGACGGACGTGGCGGGCGCAAAGGCGTTCTACGGCGGGCTGTTCGGCTGGACGAGCGAAGACCGGCCGACGAGCGAGGGCCGGCCGCCCTACACCATGTTCTTCCTGGACGGCCGAATGGTGGCCGGGGGCAACCCCATGAGCCCGCAGATGCGCGACATGGGCGCGCCGCCGGTCTGGGTGGCTTATGTCAATCATAGCGACCTCGACAGCGTGGCCGCCCGCGCGGCCGAGGCCGGCGGCGTCGTCTTCATGCCGCCGATAGACGTGGTCACCGGGGCCGGCGAGGCGCAGGGGCGCATGGCGCTGATCCAGGACCCGACCGGCGCGCCGTTTGGCGTCTGGCAGCCGGGCGTTCACACCGGCGCAGAGGCGACGGAAACGCTGGGGGCGATGTCCTGGAGCGAGTTGCAGACGCGCGACCCGGCCGCGGCGGCCGCCTTCTATGGGCGGGTCTTCGGCTGGCAGGCTGAGGGCAACGAGTGGTACACCGGCTTCAAGGTGGACGATCAGGTCGTGGCGACGGCGATCCCTATTGGGCCGGACTGGGGCGACGTGCCGTCAAACTGGAACGTCTACTTCATGGTGGCCGACGTGCGCGACGCGGCGGCGCGAGCCGAGGCGTTGGGCGGGGCGGTGGTGCGCGGCCCGGCGCCCATGGGCGAGTTCGGCGAGTTCGCCGTGCTGCGCGACCCGCAGGGGGCGCACTTCACCGTGGCCCGCTGGAACCCGATGTAGGGGCTAGGTTCTAGGGGCTAGGGGCTAGGGAAGAAGCCCGCCCCTACGATGTGCGCGCTAGGAAGAAGGAACGGAGGTGCTACTCGTTCGTCGTTGGTAAAGCGCGAAGGCCCCGCCACCTGGCGGGGCCTTTTTCTATGGCGGGCATACGCTTTGGGCTGATCCCGCTGGCAACTGCCTGGAAAGTCAGCAGGGAGGTCATTGAGTCGTCACCTGCACGGTATAGGCCACGGTGATGTTGGTGTTGTTGACAGCCGCGGTGCGGATGTAGTAGCGGCCGGGCACAGCGTTGGAGTACACGATCTTGAACTCCGGCCCGACGGTGTCGGACACCGGCGCGGCGTTGGGCGGGAGGAGCTGCAGCTGCGGCTGGCTGACGACGTTGTTGGTCATCGTCACGACGACCGTCCCCTGCTGATCGAGTTCGAAGAAAAAGTAGTCGAACCGGTCATTGGGGTAGGCCTGATAGGCGCGGCCGATCACCATCGGCCCATTGGCCTGAGCGATGTCGTTGTTCGGCTCGGCCTCGAACGGCCCCACCCAGCCGACCAGGTCGTAGTGGATGGAGGGCAGGAAGGCGCGCGATGCGGTGGTCGTGCCCTGGACGTAGTTGACGCGCACGGTGTGGTTACCAGCCGGCATGGTGGCGGTGTTGCTG
>NZ_JAYRVJ010000352.1:0-3149 GCF_041918635.1 Promineifilum sp. (SeqCode) | reverse complement strand
CCCAGAATGTGGGCCTGGTAGATCAAGGCCCAGTTCATCATCAGACCCAGTGTGGCCTCCTCGGTCGTGCGCGGGCCGAGGCCCAGAACCGACAACTGCGCCTCGGCCAGAATGCCGGCGGAAATCTGCAGAATGAGGGCCATGACCACGTACGAGGCGATGTAGGGCAGGATGTCTCGCGAGAGGATGTGGGCGAGGGAGTGGCCGGACAGCTTCGACAGGTTGACGTGATCGCGGTTGCGCAGCGAGATCACCTGGGCGCGCACGGCGCGCGCCGTCCATACCCACGAGGTCAGGCCGATGACCACGGCAATCACGAACGGGCCACGCTGCTCCTGACCGATACTGAACGAGATCAGGATCAGCAGCACGAAGCTGGGAATGACGATGAACAAGTTGGTGATGAACGTGATCACGTCGTCAACGATGCCGCCGACGTAGCCGGCGACGAGGCCCAGGATCAGGCCGATGATCGTGGCGATTACACCGGCCACGAAGCCGATGCGCAGCGAGACGCCTATGGCCGAGACCAGCTCGGTCAGCACGTCCCGGCCGAAGTTGTCCGTCCCCAGCGGCAAGACGCGCACGTTGGCCACCTCGCGGATGTTGACGTACTGTGTCGGTTCCACCGTGCCCGCCGCCTCCAACGCGCCCGTCTCGGGGTTACTGGCGGCGATGGTGACTCCCTCGGTGGAAAGTAGCCCCTGAAGCGATTTGTTGAGGCGGATATAATAGTTGCGGTCAGCGTTGGTCATACCCGAGATTCGCATCGAGGAGTCGAAGTTGTTGACCCACAACCCCAACAGACTCTCGGTGTTGGCGATGTCGATCTCGTCTGCGGCGATGCCCGCGCCCACCAGCCACTCGCGGATAGCCGTGCGGTCCTCATCGCCTAACCGACTGGCAATGCGCTTGGCCGCGGCGTCGTCCAGCATAATCGTGTAGCTGGGCGAACTCATGCTGTCAAGAACGTTCACGTAGATGCCGGGCGGGAAGAAGGTTCCCTGACCGATGATGTCGAGAGGGCCACCCGTGACAATCAGGGGGTAAATAATGACCGTCAGCAGCATCGCCATAAAAATGACGAACCCGGTCACGAACTTTCCAGAGCGGAAGACCTGTCTTAGCGTGTGTTTCATGGCAGCACCTTCCCTTTAGTCCGCCTGGGCGGCCTTGATACGCGGGTCCAGGAAGCCGTAGAGGAGTTCGACCGCAAAGTTGGCCAGCAGCACCATGATGGTGATGATCAGCGTTGTGGCCGAGATGAGCGGGTAGTCCTGGCCCAGCACGGCGGTCAGGATGGTGGAGCCTAGCCCCGGATAGCTGAAGATGACTTCGGCCACCAGCGCGCCGCCAACCATGGTACCCAGGGCCAGCGCCAGGCCGGTGATCTGGGGTAGCATGGCATTGCGAAACACGTAGCGCACGATCTTGTTGTCGTTGATGCCCATGAAGCGGCTGTACTTCACGTAGTCGGCATTCAACTCATAGATCGACATCGAACGCATGCCGATCGCCTGGCCGCCGATGGTGATGATCACGAGCGACCAGAACGGGAGCTGGTAATGGACGATGACCGACCAGATAAAACTCCAGCTCAGGTTGGGGATGAGGTCGAAACCGTAGCCGCCGGAGGTGGGGAACCAGCGCAACGAGACGGCGAAGATGACCAGCAAGATCACGGCCATGCCAAAGGCGGGCAAGCTGCTCAAGAAGAGGCTCACCGGCAGCAGGACGCGGTCGAAATTGCCCCGGCGATAGGCGGCCAGCGCGCCCAGCGCGTTGCCGAGAATCCAACCGACGATGATAGCCGGAAACTGGAGGCCGACGGTCCAAAAGATGGAAGAGCGGAGAACGTCGGCTACCGTGCGCGGGTACTGGCTGATCGAATAGCCAAAGTCGCCGCGCAGCGCGTTGCGCACATAGATGACGAACTGCTCGGAGATAGGCCGGTTGGTACCGAAAAGCTCGGTATACTGCTCATAAATGGCCTGGACGCCCGACGTATTGCTCATGCCCTGAGCCATGCGGGAGACGATGGCCGCCACCGGATCGCCGGGCATCAAGCGCGGCAGCGTGAAGTTCAAGACGAAGGCGACAACCAGCGTGATGAAAAACCAGATCAGCTTTTTACCGAAGTAATTTCGATATCCTTTCAACGCCGCACCTCCTCGCAATACAGGCTTTCGTCTATGGGAAGCTAGTGGGGCGGACTTGGCTCCAGGCTCCAAGCGTGCGCCCGGATGGGCGCCACGACGGTCCTCCGGTCATAAAAACAGCCATGCCCCACCACGGGGCATGGCTGTTTGGTCTAACTTAAGGGTTAGGGATTCACCAGCTCCAGGTTATAGAGGCCGGCGATGCTCCAACCATCGGTCAGGTTGAGCGGCGGGACGGGCGGCTCGGTGCCGTCGCCCTCGTGCGGGAAGTTCGTCCAGACAGTCTCGTTCACGGTGTGGAACGATTGCGGGCGGTACATGAGCGTGAAGGAAGGCACGTCGGTCAGATAAATCTTGACCAGTTCCGTGTACATTTCGTTCAACGCGGCGGGGTCCGTCTCAGCCGGGATGGCCTGAATCAGGGCATCGGCCTCGGGATTGGAGTACTGGCCCCAGTTGCCGTTCCAGTTGCTCGCCATGCCGATGAATTCCGAGCTCATCAGCTTGCGGATGCGGCCCCACGGTTGCGTCGGGCCGGCGCCGTCGCTCCACATCATGAAGATGTCGTAGTCTTCGGGCAGCGGGGCATCCGACTTGGTGACAACCGTCTGGTAGACCGACCACTCGGGGAAGTTGGTGGTGATTTCGATGCCGATTTCCTTGCCGGCGGCGGCGACCACTTCGATGGCGGCCTGCCAGTCCGACCAGCCGTTGGGGCACAGGGCGATGTAGCTGAGATTCTCGCCGTTGTACTCGCGAATGCCGTCGCCGTCGGTGTCGACGATCCCGGCCTCATCGAGCAGCGCGTTGGCGCCTTCGATGTCGTTGCCGGCCCATTGCAGATCGGCCACGGCCTCGTGGTCAAACGTGGCCTGCTCGGCCTCGGTCGGGTTCATCAGCGAGCGCGGAACCTGATCGAACGTGGCCGACTGGTTGGTCATCGCGTTGGCGATGATGGTCGGATAGTCAACGGCCATGGCGATGGCCTTG
>NZ_JAYRVJ010000351.1:0-5192 GCF_041918635.1 Promineifilum sp. (SeqCode) | reverse complement strand
GCCGATGTTCGGCCATAACGTGAGCTTCTCGCAGCGCAAGACGAAGCGGCAGTTCCGGCCGAACATCCAGCGCACGACCGTCTATGAGGACGGCCGTCGCGTGCGCCGCCATGTGTGCGCGCGCTGCCTGAAGACGATGGCCAAGGTCTGACCAGACCTGGCTGCGCTTGGCCTGAACGACCGACGCTCGTTTGTGGCTCAATTGGTTCGGCAAAGTTGACCTCGCCGGCGCCCGACGCGCCGGCTTTTGCTTTTATAGGCGCTCTCTCGAATTCGCCTGGTGAACTGATTCTACCCCAGAATGAAAAAGGTTCGTAGTCAGGCGATTCATCGTCGTTCTTCACCTAGAACAGTCAACTCCCTCAGATACTTCCCCTAGCCAACCAGTTTGTGAAAAAATGCACAAACTTTTAGGGAAAAGGTCTACTTGTGCCCCCCCGATTTTTGCGCTATAGTGTTGCCATTGAGTATCGTCTTCAACGACCGTCCTGATTGCCTAGCGCGCGGTCGCCCCTGACCGAGCCGCCGCGCCGGAGCCGTTCTTCAGCCCCGACTCCAATTGAATAGAGAGGTGTCCCATGGTCGCTGCGTTCCAATGCTTCCGCCGGTGGGTGCTTGTCCTTCTGCTGTTGCCGCTGGTCGCCTGCTCGCCGGCCGCCGGCGTGGAGCCGACGGCCGAGTTGGCAACGACGATTGAATCGCCCGCCACCGCCCCCGCCCTGGCCGCCTATCCGAGCCCGCCGACCGCCACGCCGACCCTGCCGCCCTACCCCTGGCCGACGGCCACGCCGGGGCCGACCGACCCACCCGAGCCGACTGAGCCGCCGACGGAGACCCCGCCGCCCGGCCCGACCGTCCCGCCCACGCCGGTCGTCACGCCCGTGCCGACGGCCGAACCGCCCTTCATCCCCTTCCCCGACGGGACGACGGCCCAGCCCTTCACTCTCTACTGGCGCGACGGGGACGTGCTGCGCTCCATGCGTAGCGACGAGGGGGAGCCAAAGCTCTTTCTCGACCCGGCGGCTGAATTCGGGCTGTACCTGCCACCGGCCGAGGCGTACATCCGCTCCTGGGGCGCGATGTCGCCGGATGGACAGACCCTGGCGCTGGTGCTGACCGAGGAAGGGGAACTGATACCGCAACCCGATACCCCCTATCCGGTGAATATCTACCTACTCGACCGGGAGAGTCGCGCGTTGGAATTGCTGGTCAAGAACGGCCTTGACCCGGTGTGGTCGCCGGACGGCCAGCGGCTGGCTTACCGTTCGATTGAGACCGGCGGGTTGTGGGTGGCCGAAGTGGAAAGCGGGGCGACGAGTGAGGTGTATAAGGTTGACCGCGCCAACGAACACGTGGCGACGGACTTCACTTGGTCGTCGGATAACCGCCATTTGGCATTAATAGACGAAGTACTCCGTCAATCGCGTGACTTGCTCGTCGTTGATATTGACACGAAAGAGCCCAGGGTGCTGGTTTCCTCCCCCACTCATTGGGCTTACGCTCCTCAATGGTCTCCGACAAGTGACCAAATTGCCTTTATTTGGCTAAATGGCGAAGGAGGCCAGGGCCCGCATTTGTGGATAACGGACTCAGCCGGAACTAAGCAACAGCAGCTAACCAGCACGTTTGAGATCCTTGTTGGCGCACCCCGTTGGTGGCCCAGCGGCCAATGGATTGCTTTTAGCGGCCCAGTGGAGTACGAGGCGCCTGCTTCGCAATTTGACTTATGGCTCATTGATAGCGCCAACGCTATTCCTCGACGCCTTACCTACGACCATGTGGAGTCAGTAGATGACCATGAGGTAGATGACTTGAATCCAATATGGTCACCGGATGGAACACAGCTTATCTTCGTAAAAGCTCCTCAGACCGGCCCATCAGAAGTCTGGGTGTTGTCTCTCATTGATGGTCGTGGTCTGAAACTCATGAGCACTGCTAACGCCTTCGATATTGGCCTGGTAGTTAGTCCCTAGGCTCATAGACGCAACACGGAGTAGTAACCATGACTAGCGCAGCATTTTCACAAAGCAAGCTCTTTCGGAGGCTGGTTCTAGCCGTAATGTTAGCGATGTCTATGGCGCTTGTCTCAACTCTCGTGGTTGAGACGGCATATCAAGTCCAGCGACCAATCGCCGGTGGTCTCATTACTCAGACCTATTTGTGGGCTGAGGGAACGCATAGGGGCCTTGACTTCGGCTACAATACAGGCACAGATGTCTACGCTGTTGCCGACGGCAAGGTAGTGAATATCTTGGAAGACGTCCCTAACGGTACAGAGCCAATCAACAACCCTTGGGGAAACTTCGTGCTCATCCAACACAATAAGCGCCATTACGATCGGACAACTGATTCGACGGCCTATGTGTACTCGTTATTCCTGCATCTGAGTGAAGACTCTGTTGTACCGAATGTTGGTGAGAGTGTTGTAGCAGGCACAGTAATCGCGGAAAGCGACGACACGGGTAACTCTACTGGACCGCACCTACATTACCAACTCGCACTGCATCCACAAGCAGATCGAACAATATACCCAAACTTTACCTTGGACTCGGAGAATAGGTCGCGTAACCCTGAACTATGGCTAAGCCCCTTGCCCAACAAGGGCATAGCTGTGGGTAAGGTTACCGACACGAACGGCAATGCCGTGGGTAATCTCAGAATCTGCGGCGTTCAGAAGTCATATGGGGGCTATAGCTCCTCCCGCACCTACTCCTATCCGTGGGCGAATCCGGACAGCATCTTGTACGAGAACTTTGGCACGACGGACGTTTCGCCGGGAACCTATCACTTATACGCCTATAACTACGTTTCTGGAACTTCCTGCGGACAAACGCCACTCTATCGCGATTTGGGTGACCACACCTTCACCACCGGCAAGGTCACCTACGTTGGCCTCTACCCCTCTTGGTTTCCCTTTCTCCGCCCGGCGTCCGGCGCGGGCTGGGACGTGCAGACCTACGTGCGCAACCACGCCGCGACGTTTCGCAGCGCGACCGACGTGAGCTACTTCAACAATACACAGGTCGTAGACCAGTGGAACCAGATGGTCAACAGCTATGCCTCCGTCCTGATCGACGGCGAGCCGACGCCTTCCTATTCGGGTCTGGTGGCCGCCAGCCAGGATTCGTCGGCGTTCGAGTTGGTCAAGGACGGCGGTCAGCCGGCGGGGACGACGAGCATCACCGCCCCCACCGGTCGCGGCTCGAAAGGCTGGGAGGTCGCCGGGCCGACACTCTACGTACCGTTGGTAAAAATGAACTGGGTCGGCCGGCGAACGCAGATCTACGTGACCAACACCGGCGTGAAAGAAACAACGATCGACGTCAAGTACTACAACACGGGCGGCGACTTTTATCCGCCGCCCGGCAACCCGCAGACGCTCGTCCTGCCGCCGAATGTGCGCAAGGCGCTGGATCCGTGGGAGCGCATACCGGTCAACGGCATTTACGCGGCGGTCATCTCAAATGTAACCGGCAACAGCGAGCCGTTGGCCGCCGTAGCCAAAGAGGAGGACAGCGCCTCGCCCTACGACGCGCCGGCGCTATACAACGCCTTCAGCAGCGGCAGTACGATCCTGTACGCGCCGTTGGTCAAGAAGAACTACGCCGGCAACACCAGCGGCATCACCTTGCAGAACGTGGGCGCCGTGGATGCGACCTTCAGAGCTTACTACTACGACATGAACGGCCAGCCACAGGGTTCGACCGTGAGCGGAACCATTGAGCGTTACGCGCCTTACGTGCTCTACAACCCACCGGCGATTCCCAATGGTTTCCTGGGGTCGGTGCGGATTGAATCGACCAACAACGTCCCCCTGGTGGGCGAGGTGAGCGAGGAGGACGCCGACGTTGCCGACCCGCGGCTGATCTCTAACCTGGCGTTGCGCGAGAGCGGCTCGCAGATCATCCATCTGCCCCTATGGTATGACAACTACACCGCGGCCGGCGGCGACTGGGCCAGCGGGGTGAACGTGCGCAACATCGGGACGGCAGAGACCGAGGTGACCATCCGATGGTACAACCAGAGCGGCGCGCAGGTGCATTTACAGACGGAAGATGTAAATGTGAATGACACCCACAACTTCTACGATCCATCAGCCTTGAGCAACTTCATCGGCTCGGTAATGATACAATCCAGCGGCCAACCCATCGTGGCGACGGCCAATATCCATAATTGGATTGACAGTGATGTTGACGATGATGGCAAGGATGATTACGATACGGCTTTGGCCTTCAACGGCAGCAATCGTTGACTGTCCGTAACGCCGTTTATCCCACGTCACTGCTAAACATCCGCACCGCCCCAGCGGCCCGCAACGCCGCGGCCACAGCCTGCTCCGTCTCGCCGCTCACCAGAGCGATCATGTTGCCGCCCCGCCCCGCCCCGCTCAGCTTGGCCCCCAGCGCCCCGGCCGACAGCGCCGCGTCCACCAACCGGTTGAGCGTCGTCGAGGAGACGGTCATGCGCGCCAGCCAGTCGTGGTTCTCGCTCATCAGTTCACCGACGGCGGCCAGATCGCCGCGGGCCAGGGCGACGCGCCCAGCATCGGCCAGCCGGCCACAGGCGTCGAAGATGCGCTCGAAGCGGGCGGGGTCGCGCTCCCAGCGGCGGCGCACGTCGTCGACGACGATCTTCGTGGCGCTGCGCACGCCGGTGTCGCCAATGAGCAGGCGCAGCGGGCGCGCCGGGGTGAAGGTCTCGATGCGGTTCTGGGGCTGGGCGCGCACGAAGTAGACCGGCTGCTCGAAGGCAATGACCGTGTTGTCGATGCCGCTCGGCGTGCCGTGGTGCAGCCGCTCCACCTCGTAGGCCAGCCGCGAGACGTCGTCGCGAGAGAGCGTGTCCGCCCGGCCGAAGTAGAGCGCCAGGGCGCGGATGACGGCCACGGCGATGGCCGCGCCGCTGCCCAGCCCGCTGGCGATGGGTATCTCGCTGGTGACGCTGAGCGAGAAGCCGCCCACTCCCTGACAACTGAAGTGGCGCTGGACGGCGCGCACGGTGACGGCCAGGGGGTTATCCTGCCGCGCCGCCGAGAGCCACATCTCGCGCCCCAGATCGGGCGTGACCATGCGCACGTCAGGCCCGGGCAGCTCCTCGATGGTCGCGCGCGCCCGCAATTGCGTCACCGGCGCGGCCACGGCCGGCCGGCCATAGACCACGGCGTGTTCGCCAAAGAGGATGACTTTGCCCGG
>NZ_JAYRVJ010000350.1:0-2637 GCF_041918635.1 Promineifilum sp. (SeqCode) | reverse complement strand
TACTGGTCGTTGTCGCGGTAGGGCCACTCGCCGCGGCTGAACAGCAGTGTGTCCATCAGCTCGAACCCCTCCCCCTGGTCGTAGTCGAACGGGAAGCGGAACAGCTGCACGGCGTAGATGACGTAGACGATCAGGTAGCCGATGAAGGCGGCGACGGCCGCGGCGATCAACAGTCGGGGCAGCCAGGTGAGGGCTTTTGCCAGCGCGGGGGCGCGGGGGCGCGGGGGAGCGGGGGCGATGTAGGCCGGTTGAGGGTCGTCGGTCATGGGGCAGTGGTCAGTGGTAAGTATGCAGTGATCAGTAAGTCGGTATTCAGTAGGTCAGTAGTCGGCTGCTATCCCTCACGCCGGCCGGTCGCCCAGCGGCAAGAGCGACAGGCCAACCAGCGCCGCCAGGCCGGCGGCCAGCAGCGCGCGGCGTTGCGCCGGGCCGATGCCCTGGAACTGGCCCGCCCCCAGCAGGTCGATGGCGAACATTCCCACCGCCGCGCCCACGCCTAGCAAGATAAAAATCAACCCCAACTGTCGTTTTGTGACCATTGTGGAACTTACTATAGCAGAACATAGAAGACCTGACAGGTAGACGGCCCCAAGTGCGACGCACGCTCTATTCTCAAGCCGTCCGCATCCGAGGATGTGGGACTCAGTGCTCCCCTTCGCCCCTGCTCCCCAGCTCCCCTGCTCTTCCCGCTACTTGCCGCCCGCCACTTGCACACTACAATAAGCCTTCAGGATCAAACAACACCATGCTGATACGACTCTCCGCCGGAAGCCGGCGGCCACCCATCATTCGCGAGGACGCCATCAGCCGGCAACGCCTGACCCAACTTACCTGGCTCGTCGCCTTCGCCACCGGCGCGTTCGTGCTATGGGGCCTCTGGCGCTACGGCGTGGCTGCCGACGCGCTGAGCCGCGCGCCCGCCTGGCTGCTCGACCTGCTGGGTCTGATGACCGGCGCGGCCGGGCTGACGCTGGCCGGGTTGTGGGCGCTCATCCTGTGGCAGCGGTGGGCGATCGCGGCTGAGGCGACCGGGCCGCGCATGACTGTCGAGGAACTCTATGCGCTCAGCCCGCGCGCCTTCGAGCACTTCGTCGCCGAGTTGTTCGAGCGCCGCGGCTACACCGTCGAGGTGCGCGGCCGGGCCGGCGACCTGGGCGTAGACCTGGCCGTCTCCGCGCCCGACGGCCGGCTGGCCATCGTCCAGTGCAAGCGCTACCGCCACACCGTCGGCCCCGACATCGTTCGCGAACTGTTCGGCACGATGGTGCACGAACGGGCCTATCACGGCTTTCTCGTCACCACAGCCGAAATCTCCGGTGCGGCCCGGGACTGGGCGGCCAACAAGCCCATCACGCTCATTGACGGCCCGACGCTCTCCGGCCTCAGTGACGATCTACGTTACTGAGCGCAGGAGGGCGGAGGAGCAGGGGGGACGACCGCCGACGAACGGCTGCTGACCACTGACTTACTGACCACTAACAACTAACAACTAACAACTAACAACTTCCATGACCACTCGCCTCATTTTCATCCGCCACGCCCGCAGCATCTGGAACGACGCCGGGCTGTGGCAGGGACAGGCCAACCCGCCGCTCAGCGAGACGGGATTGGCCCAGGCCCGCCTGCTGGCCGAGCGCCTGCGCCGCGGCTGGCAGATCGACCACCTTTACGCCAGCGACCTGGAGCGCGCGGCGACTACGGCCGGCATCGTCGGCGACGCACTGGGCCTGCGGCCGACGCTCGATCCCGTCTGGCGCGAGCGCGGCATTGGCGAGTTGGAGGGGTTGACGAGTGAGCAGATCGCGGCGCGCTACCCGGAGGTATGGGCCGCGTTGGCTACTGGCCCTATGACCGGCGTGCCCGGCGCGGAGCCGACAGAGGTTGTGTTGGCTCGCGCGGCGGCCGGGTGCGCCGACCTACTGGCCCGTCATCCGGACCAGTCGGTGGCCGTGGTCAGCCACGGCGGCATGATCCAATCCACGATCCTCCACCTACTGGAACTGCCGCCGGTTGCCTACGCGCGGCTCGTCGGCGGCTATCACACGGCCATCAGCCAGGTCAATGTCCGCGACGGCTGGACGTACCTGGAGCGCCTCAATGACTTTGCCCACCTGGAACCGATGAAATAAACCAACCGCGGATATTCACGGATTCAACGGATTGAACCATCGTTTCAATCCGTTGAATCCGTTCAATCCGTGTTCATCCGTGGTTGATTTATTCTACCTCCAGCACGATCATCACCCGGCTGGGGGCGACACGGGCCAGGTCAACCGGGTCGGGTTCGCCGTCGACCATCTTCACATCGAAGTAGCCCGCCATCTGCGGCGCGCCGCGGAAGTAGGCGGCCAGCGCCTCGGCTAGCGCCTCCCCCGCCTCGATCACGTGGCCCACGGCCGGCGTCTCCTTGCCGCGCAGCCGCAGCGACACGCGCTGCCCGCCGCGCAGGTTGCGCCACCACGTCCGCGCCGGCGTGCTGGTGATGAGCAGTCGCTCCCCGTCGCGCACGTAGTTGACCGGCACGGAATACCGTTGGCCGCTCTTGCGCCCGGTATACGTCACCGCCAGCACGTCGCGGCTGATGGCCCCGTGCAGTGGCGAGCGCAGCAGCCAGAGCATGACCCCGTTGTACCACAT
>NZ_JAYRVJ010000349.1:0-4333 GCF_041918635.1 Promineifilum sp. (SeqCode) | reverse complement strand
TAGGCCAGGGCCTTGATCACGTCCGTGCCGCGGCGGATGCCGCCATCGATCAGCACCTCGATCCGGCCGTCCACCGCCTCGACGATCTCCGGCAGCACCTCGATGGTCGCCGGCGCGGTGTCCAGTTGCCGGCCGCCGTGATTGCTGACGATGACGCCCGACGCGCCGTAGTCGGCCGCCTGCCGCGCGTCGTCGGGATGCACCACGCCCTTCAGCAGCACCGGCAGCCTGGTCAGCCCGCACAGCCACTCCACATCCTTCCACGACAACGTCTGGTCGAACAGCGAGGCGACGTAGGCCGCCAGACCGGAATCCTGCATGGTCGCCGGGAACTCCTCCTGGCCGGCGGGCATCAGGTTCTTGACTGACAGGCCGGGCGGCAACTGGAAGCGATTGCGCACGTCCCGCTCGCGTCGGCCCCAGATTTGGGCGTCCACTGTCAGCGCCAGCGCCGAACAGCCGGCGGCCTCGGCCCGCTGCACCAGGGCGGCCGTCGCCCCGCGATCCTTGTAGACGTACAGTTGGAACCATACCGGCCCCGTCGCCGCGGTCATCACGTCCTCGATAGAGGTGGTCGAGAGGGTGCTCAGGATCATCAGCGTCCCGGCCGCGCCCGCGGCGCGCACCGTGGCGATCTCCCCCTCCGCGCAGGCCAGCTTGTGGAAAGCGGTTGGCGCGACGATGACGGGCATGCTCAGCCGGTGGCCCAGCACCGTGGTGGAGATATCGCGCCGGCTGATGTCGCGCAGGACGCGGTACTTCAGCTTGATGCGGTCGTAGGCGGCGTGGTTCTCGCGCAGGGTGATCTCGTCGTGCGCGCCGCTGGCGTAGTAGTCATAGGCCATCGGCGTCAACTTCTCGCGGGCGATAGTTTCGTATTCGTAGAGGTTGATGGGGTCCATGAGGTGCTCCTGTCGGCGCGGCCCAGCGCAGCCGGCCATGCTGCTAGTATAGCAGGCAAATCCGGACGCGGCAGCAACGCTCGGAGAGCCGGTTCAACCCGTCAACTTTCACGTTCACTTGATGGAAAGACGGTCGTAGCATACTATGATCCATGGAGGAGGGACGCACATGACCCAGCGTCGATCCACTATGAAAAGCGCACTACCTATCGTCCAGCGCCGCCTGACTCATCCGCGCTACTACGTGGTAGTCGCCGCCATCCTGGCGGCCGGCACGCTATTCCTTGTCTTTCAGACGGTACTCTCGCTGCAATGGTACCTGGCCCACGACAGTTCCTATTTTCACACCATCGCCTTTCTGATCGACCGGTATGACTTCGTCCCCTATCGGGACATTTTCCAGTTTTCGCTACCGCTGAATTTGCTGTTCCATCTGGCAATCGGCAAGACGCTGGGGTACGGTGACCGAGCCTTTCGCGTGGTTGATGTGATCTACCTCGGGGCGTTGCTGTTCATGACCTGGCGTGTCATGCGGCCGTTCGGGGGGCTGGTGGCCTGGGGCGCGGCGCTGTCATTTGGTCTGCTCTACCAGAGTTTCGGCGCGACCATGACGCTGCAACGGGACTACCTCTGTCTGCTACCCGCGGCCACCGCTATCTGGCTGGCAGGCGATGTCAAGACCTTTGGCCGCGGGCGTTGGCGCTATCTGGCGATCGGCGCGCTGTTCGGTCTGGCGGTATCCATCAAGCCACATTCCGGCATTGGCCTGCCGCCCGTGCTGCTCTATGCGCTATTCGCCGATGAACACCTGGGGCGCGCTCACAGCCCCCTCGATTGGCGCGCCCTCGTCAAGCCGGCCCTATTGACGGGCGCGGGGCTGGCGTTCATTGTGGCCCTGCCCCTGCTATGGCTGCAACAAAGTGGAGGGCTGCCGTCATTCTGGGACATGATGACCCACTACATCCCGCTCTACAATCAATTGAACGGCAACCAGGAGTTGCTGGGGCCGGGCGAACGGTGGATTTACGTCTTCAACACGGCGCAGATGCTTGGCAGCAAGGCCGGATTGCTGATGACGGCGGCCCTTGGTATCTATTTTGGGCTGATCGACGTGGAATTGAGCGGTCCTCAGCGGCGGCTGGTTGTCCTGCTGGCGGCCCTGATGCCCCTGTACGTGGTCTACGAGCTATTCGCCGGCAAGTTCTGGACGTACCATTGGATGCCCTTCTTCTACTTCGCGACTTGCTGCGGCGCGCTGGTTCTCCTACCTTTGCAGGAACGATATGGTCACAAAGGGCGGCAGTTATTCGCCTTGACCGCTTTCGTCGCCGGCATGGCCCTGACGCTTCGCCCGGCGCCCGATGTCTACAATCAGGTCAGAGGGCAGCCGCCCGCTCCCATTGCCGGCGGCCGCGCGGACGCCATAACCGCGTTCCTGCGGCGCGAGTTGCGACCGGGCGATACGGTCCAACTGCTCGATGGAATTACCGGCGGCAGTATGACGGCTCTGCGACGCGCGGAAGCGCGCCTGGCCACGCCCTATATTGACGACTATCAGTTCTATCACCACGTCTCCACCGATTACATCCAGGGATTGCGGCGCGACTTTCTCGCCCGCCTTCAGGCCGCGCCGCCCCGGTTTATGATTTACGTTCCCAGTCCCACCCGGCCGCACGGTGTGGATTCGGCTGACTTCCCGGAACTGGATAGCTTCCTGGCCGCTCACTATCACCCGGCGCTGGCGGGCGATGGCTTCACCATCTACGAGAGGAACGTCCCCCTCGCTTCGCCCCTTTTGCCCGCGCCATAATCCTCCAATAGAGGCGCGCCCCTGCGCGCTCCCTGTGGCATGCCGGTCTGGAGGCACACCGGCGTGTGCGCTCTCTGGCCAGGCATGCTCCTCGTGTACTCCTGCTTGTGTAGCGGGTAGTGATGGGGCATACACGCCGGTCTGCCCCTACCAAAACGCAACACAATCCCAACAACATCCTCACGGTTCCTGAACATTCCTGGGCTATCCTGTGGACAGTTAACCCAACCGCCACTCAAGTGGCCTGCGCCACAGAAAAAAGCGCAGCAATCACACTGAAGGAGAATATGCTTATGCTTCGCAACAAGATTTTGTATTCCGTCATGGGGGGCGTGGCCGTCCTCAGCCTGCTGGGCGGGGTCGCGGCCATGGCCCAGCCCGAGACGGCGGTCGTGGCTGCCGCGGCCGACAAAGCCTCGTCCATCGTTCTGGTGCAAGACAGCACCGAGAGCGACGCCACGCCTGAGGCCGAGGCCGACACCCAGACCACCATCGTTGACGACGACGACCAGTATCTCGCCGACGCGCTGGGCATCACCCTCGAAGAGCTGGCGACGGCCGAAGAGGCCGCCCGCATCGCCCTGATCGATCAGGCCGTGGCCGATGGGCGCCTGACCGAAGCCGAGGGCGAGGCTCTCAAGCTCGAAAGCGGGCGGGGCTTCCGGCGGCTGAGCGCCTACTACGACAAGGATGAGTTCCTGGCTGACGCGCTGGGCATCTCCGTTGAGACGCTCGACGCGGCCAAGCTGGAAGCGTATGAGGCCGAACTGGTCGACCGCGTGGCCGCCGGCGAACTGACGCAGGAAGAGGCCGATCTGAAGCTGGCCCAGAAGGTGGCGCAGTCCTACCTGGACACCGACGCCATTGAGGCCCAGGTGCAGTCGGCGCTGGAAGCGGCTGTCGCTGACGCCCTGGCCGATGGGGCCATCACCCAGGCCCAGGCCGATGCGCTACTGGCCCAGCTGGAGGCCCAGCCCTACCAGTTCCACGGCGGTTTCGGCGGCGGGCGCGGCCACGGTGGTCGCGGCGGTCACGGCGGGCGCGGCTTGGATACCCTGCCGACGACCCCGGAGACCACGCCGGATTCGTCCACCGGCACGACGACTGACACGGCTCTGGACGCCTAATCTCCAACCGGTGGGCCGCCCCGGCACGGCGGCTCACCGTTTCTTCTCCTCCTCTTTCTCCCAAGGGCGCGTAGTTACCCACTACGCGCCCTTATTTTTTGGGTGGAGAAGCAACCAAGGTACTATAACCCGAATGGTTTGCCACTAGCTAAATCCGACGATGAGCTGCACACGATCTTCGCCGCCTTTATCGAGTATCTCACCCGCGATGTGGCGATTACGAGGCAGGGGTTTCTACAGAGTTTGGAATAACGTTCACTCGGGCTAACAAGCGGAGAAAGGACCATGAGCAGTACAGGGGCACCATACTAATCAAATTGCTTACCGCCGCTGTCCGGGATGCCGTGCAGGGGTGGTTCGGGCTGCCGCCTTACTATGCCAAGGTCTTCGGCGAACCGGGCGAAACGGCCGTTTTCACCGATCCCAGCCTCAAACCGAACATCGATGCGCTGATAGCCAAAAGCCCTTATTGGCGCAACGAGTTTACACCCCGT
>NZ_JAYRVJ010000348.1:0-6497 GCF_041918635.1 Promineifilum sp. (SeqCode) | reverse complement strand
TAGACGGCGGCGTAGCGGGCGCGCCGGTGGTCGTCCTCGATGGCGCCGCGCAGCATGAAGTAGGCGGCGTAGACCAGCCAGGCGACCGTCACCAGCGTCAGGCGCGGACTCCACAGCCACCACGTGTTCCAGGCCGGCTTGCCCCAGAACGAGCCGCCGACGATAGCCATGGACAGGAAGACCAGGCCGACTTCGATCGAGGCCAACGACACGGCGTCGTAGGCCCGGTTCGGCCGGCGCAGGTAGAGCAGCCCGCACACCAGGGCCACGCCAAATACCATCGCCCCCACCCAGGCCGAGCCGACGTGGAAGTAGAAGAGGCGCTGCACGTTGCCCATGGTCACTTCAACCGGGGCGAACAAGAAGATCGCGCCGATGGCGATAGCCATGGCCACGACGGCGGCGATGTTCATGACGCGAATGGCCCGGTCTAGCCGCGGATTGGAGATCGAGGCAGGGGTCATGTAAGTTTACTCCGTAGTGATCGTTGCTATCAGGTGCGACGCACTTTCTGAAGTGCGTCGCCCCTACGGGTTAGGACTCTACCACAAATGGATAGGTGAGAAAACCGGCGCCCAGCATCAGCAAATCATAGGCCATGACCAGCAGCACGGGGGCCTGCACCTGGGCCCACGACGCCTCGCCCAGCACGGCCGAACTGACGTAGGTCGTGGTCGCCATGGCCGCCGGCAACACCAGCGGCAGCGACAGCGGCAACAGCAGCACGGGCAGCAGCACCTCGCGCGTCCGTGTCTGGATGGTCATGGAGGTGATCAGCACCCCGGCGGCGACGTAGCCGAGCGTGCCCAGCGCCAGCACCAGCAGCACCAGCGGCAAGTAGAACGGCCGGTTGAAGAACACGGTGAACAGCACGACGAGGATGGCGTCGAGTAGCAGGGTGAAGAGGGTGATGCTGATGACCTTGCCGACGTAGAAAGCGGTGCGCGAGACGGGGGCGATGAGCAGGGCGTCGAACACCTGGTTCTCCCGATCCAGCGCCAGCGAGCGGTTCAACCCCAGCACGGCCGCCAGCAGCACGACAGCCCACAGCAGCGCCGGCGAGACGTTGCGGCCGATGTCCAGGTCGATGCCAATCGCCATGCCCAGCGCGAAGTTGAACATGATGATCGTCGCCAGGGAGAACATGACCATGACGCTGATGGTCTGCCGCGTCCGGCCCTCGATGCGCAGGTCTTTCCACACCACGGCCCACACGGCCGCCCAGTACTCTTTCATCATCACCCATTCTGTAGGGGCGGGTTTGAAACCCGCCCCTACATCATCGTCACGTCCGCATACAGATCATAGATGGCCGCCGGACTGATCTCCGCCCGCGTCACCTCGCGGGCGATCTGGCCGCGGTAGAGGATGACCAGCCGGTCGGCCAACCCCAACCCGTGGCCCAGGTCGTGGGTGATCATCAGGATCGTCCGGCCGCGCGCCGACTCCTCTTGCAGCAGCGCGTCGAGCAGGTGGCTGGCCTCCGGGTCGAGGCCGGTGTACGGCTCATCGAGCAGCAGCACGTCCGGCTCATGCAGCGTAGCCCGGGCGATGGTCAGCCGCTGCACCATGCCGCGCGAGAACGTGCCCACCGGGTCGCGCTGGCGGGCGAAGAGGCCCACCTTGCGCAGCGCCTCCAGGACCCGCTCCTCGATCCGGTCGAGGCGGTAGAGCCTGGCGAAGAAGGTCAGGTTCTCGGCCGCGGTCATGTCGCGGTAGAGCAGCGAGTGATGGGAGACGAGGCCGATGTGGCGGCGCACGCGATCGGCCTGATGCGGCAGGCTCCAGCCGCCGACGCGCACTTCGCCGGAAGTCGGCCGCAGCAAGGTGGCGACGATGCCCAGCAGCGTGCTCTTGCCCGCCCCGTTCGGCCCGACCAGCGTGACGAACTCGCCCTGCCCGACGTGGAGATCGACGCCCCGCAGCACCGGATTGAGGCCGTATTGTTTGACGAGGGCGTGGAGGCGGATCATTGTCGAGAATTGTAAGCGATTGCCCGGCGGCGGCAACTGGCAACGCTGTCAGGATTTCCTGCTACAATTGGAGGCATGGACTTGCCCACATGGACTCCCGAGGATCTGGCGGTCTATCGCGCGACCGCCCGGCGAATGCGCGAACAAGGTCGCGAGGCGGAAGCGGCGCGGCGCGAAAAGGCGTGGGCCATTGCGCGCGCCGCAGCCGAGTTACTGCGTACCCAGTTCCACGCGACGCGCGTGGTTGTTTTCGGCTCGCTCGCCCGCGAAATGGGGTTTACGCCCTGGTCTGATATAGACATAGCGGCTTGGGGAATCGATCCACTTGACACCTTGCGGGCCATCGGCGCGACCATGGACATGGCTGGCGGCATCGAGGTCAACCTGGTTGACGTGAATACGGCCAAACCCGCCCTCCTTGACGCTATCGAGCGCGACGGAATCGACGTATGAGCAGCGAATTCCTCGTCCTAGCCAGCCGCATCGATCAAGAACTGGCCGATTTGGAACAAACGGTATCTCGCGCCGAAAGAGCATTGCGCGCCGCCAATCAACATCGAGACGACGCCGATCTCTACATCGACGCCGTCGCGCTGAATTTGCACGACCTGTACACAGGCTTGGAACGTATTTTTCGAGGGATTGTGACGACCGTAGACAAAAGTATGCCGTCTGGTGAAGGCTGGCACCGCGATCTTCTTCAACAGATGTGTCTCGATCTTCCGACCATACGCCCTCCCGTACTGACTGAAGAAACGTGTCGCGCACTCGAGGATTTTCTGCGCTTCCGCCACGTTGTCCGCAACATTTATGCCTTTCAATTCGATGCCAACCGCGTCAATCAACTCACGCAAGAGGCGCGCGTCGTGCTAAATCGGATAACTGACGAGCTACAGCACTTCAAGGTATTTCTCGCGCAGGTGGGGCAGGAATAAGCGCCGGCTGCTAGCACTCAGCGAGATACACCACCCACTCCTCCGCATCATACAACGCCACACCATCCCACGCCGGATAAGCCGCCACGGTCGCGAAGCCGGACGCCCGCATCAGCTCTGTCATCTCCTCAACCGCATAGGTCTGGTCGCACAGGATGATCTCGTCCAGATGCCCGCTCTCCAGATGGAGGATCAGGTAGCGCTCCACCGACGTTCGCTCCGCCTCGTCCCAGCGCCGCTCGCCCAGGTGCAGGAACGGCCGGTCGCCCCACAGCCCTTTGTCGTCGGTGAACCACCACGAACTGTCGGCTTTGTCCACGCGCGCCGGGTCAAGCAGTTCCACGCATAGCCGCCCGCCCGGCCGCAACGCGCCGGCTACTTTGCGCAGCAATGCCGCCGCCTCCGCCCGCGGGAAGACGGCCAGTTGCCCGTAGAGGAACAGCGCCGCGTCGAACGCTCCGGCCGGCGGCTGGTAGTCGCGCACGTCGGCTTCGATGAAGACACAGCGCTCGGCCACGCCCGCCTCGGCCGCGAGCCGGCGGGCGTGGGCGATGGCCGCCGGGCCGAAGTCCACCCCGGTGACGTGGCAGCCGCGGCCGGCCAGCGGTACGGCGTAGAGGCCAGGGCCGCAGGTCAGGTCGAGCACCCGGCTGCCCGGCGACAGTCCCAGCCGCGCCCACAGCCATTCCAGTTGCGCCGCCCGTTCGGCGGCCACCCGCGACGCCGCGCCGTGCGACTCGTCCAGGTGTTCCCGCAGCATGCGCGCCGAGAAGGCGGGGTCGTTCCAGGGCAGGTTGCCGCCCCGCTCCCAGAGCGGTGCGGGGTCGGGCCGGCGGTAGATGCGCCAGAGGGCGTCGGCCAGCGTGGAGGGGATAGCGCTTCGTTGAGACATACGATTGGTATGGGCAGAATTGAAGAAGGATGATCCGCAGATTACGCAGATTTCGCAGATTTTGAGACGGTTATCGGTGAGTTTTGCGTGGATCACCGGGGCTTTGGATTAATCTCTTGGAAGAAACGGCGGCCCAACGCACGCTCGGCCGCCGCTGGTTATACCTTCGGTCGCGCGTTGCTGCTACAATACGGGCCAATCACGATTCATCGAGGCGCGTCCCGGCACGCCCTCACTCTGTATGGAACCCTTCACGTCGCTGCCCACGTTGCCTCTTGAACAGCGCTGGCGCGCCCAGACCGCGCCTGTCCCGGTTGTCGTCGCCCTCATCCGCCAAACCCATGCCGACAGCGAGCGCCTGCTGCTCATCCGCCGCGCCGGCGGGCCTTACGCCGGCCAGTGGGCGCTGGTCGGCGGCAAGTGGGACTTCGGCGAGACGCTGGCCGCGGCCGTCGAGCGCGAGGTGCTGGAAGAGACGGGGTTGATCACGTCGCTTGTGGCCGTGCGGGCGCTGGTCAGCGAGCGGGTCGCGCCCTGGACGGCCGGCGAGGCGGCGGACGCACCCGCCGCCCACTTCCTGCTGCTGGTCTGCGACCTGCTGGTGCGCGACGGGCAGGCCGCGGAACAGCAGGAGGGGCTGGTCCACTGGTTCGACCTGGCGGCCATCGACACCCTGCACGCCGCCGGTCACATCATCCCCAGCGACTACGCCATGATCCGCGAGTTCGCCACCGCCTCCTGCGCCGCGCCCTACGTCGAAGTCGAGATGCGCGCCCTGCTGGGCGGCCCGAGCGGCCAGCCGAGCGAGATGGTGCGCTTCCAGCGCCACGAAGGTTCATAGCTGCCCATGCCCCTTCTGCCCGGCGAACTCCTCCACAACCGCTACCGCATCGTCAGCCTGCTGGCCTCCGGCCCTTACGGCGCGGTCTATCGCGCCTGGGATGGCTCCGACCGGCGCGACGTCGCCGTCAAGGAGTACCTCGACGCCTCCGTCGAAATCCAGAAGCGCTTCCGGGCCGAGGCGCGGCGGCTGGCCGGCCTGCGCCACGCGCAGCTGCCGGAGATGCTCGACCACTTCGCGCTGGCCAACGGCCAATACCTGGTCAGCGCCTATGTGGACGGCGTCGATCTGCAAAGCCTGCTCGACCAGTACGGCCCGCTGCCGTCCGACCTGATCGCCCCCTGGCTCCAGGCCGCCTGCCGCCCCCTGACCTACCTGCACGGCCAGAACCAGCTGCACCTGAACGTCAAGCCGGCCAACATCCGGCTGACGCCGGCCGGCGAGGTCTTTCTGGTGGACACCGGCCTGCCGGGGCTGGGCGTGCGCCCCAACGCCCCCGGTTACGGCGCGCCGGAGCAGCAGGCGCAAGGGGACGTCGGCCCGGCGGCCGACATCTACAGCCTGGGCGCGACGCTCTACACCCTGCTGACCGGCAAGACGCCGCCCAACGCGCTGAGCCGCCAGACGGGCCTGAGCGACCTGACCCCGGCGCGCGAGGTGAACCCCGACGTGGAGCCGTACCTCTCCATCGTCGCCGGACGGGCCATGTCGCTGCGGCCCGATACGCGCTATGAGACGGTCGAAGCCTTTGCCCGCGCCCTGGAGCGGCCGGCGGGCCGCCCCGCGCCGGTCGTCAGCCCGCTGCGCCGCGCCGGGCCAGAGCCTGCGCCGGCGGCGATGGCCGCCGCCCCGCCCCGCCTGACGCCGCGCACCCGCCGCCAGATCGAGCGCCGCTCCATCATCGGCCTGTCGGCGCTGCTGGTGATGGTGCTGATCCTCATCGGTTTCCTGCTCACCTTTAACCTGACGCCGGGCGGCCAGGCGGAGGGGCCGGAGGCGACGGCCACCGTGCAATCGGCCATCATCGCCGCGCTGACCCAGCTCGCGCCGACGCCCTCGGCCACGCCCGAGCCGACCATCCCGCCCACGCCGACGCCGCAGCCGTTCATCACCAGCACTGGCTCGCGCATGATCTACGTCCCTGGCGGCATCTTCAGCATCGGCGACGACGCCAGCGAGGAGAACGACGAAAAGCCGGCGCGCATCGTCCACATCGACTCCTTCTTCATTGACGAGACCGAGGTGACCAACGCCGCCTACGCCCAGTGCGTGGCCGCCGAGGCGTGCCCGCGCCCCGACCGGGCCGGCGCGACCTATTACCAGGCCTATTACGGCAACCCCGACTTCGACGACTACCCGGTCATCAACGTCAGCTGGTACGACGCCGCGGCGTTTTGCGAGTGGCGCGGGGCGCGCCTGCCCACCGAAGCCGAATGGGAGTTCGCCGCCTCGTTCGACCCGATCGAGCAGGTGAAGTACCGCTTCCCCTGGGGCGACTCGTTCGACGGCAACCGGCTCAACTTCTGCGACGTGAACTGCCAGCGCGAGGATCGCGGCGGGGAGTGGGATGACGGCTACCGCGACACCGCGCCGGCCGGCAGCTACCCCGACGGCCGCTCGCCCACCGGCGTCTACGACATGATGGGCAACGTCATGGAGTGGGTCGGCGACTGGTACGACTTTGACTACTACGAGGAGATCGCCGACACCAACCCGATGGGGCCGGTGGAGGGGCAGTACAAGTCGTTGCGCGGCGGGTCGTGGCTGTCGCCGCCGGATGACCTGGGCGTGATCGTGCGCGACAATTTCGACCCGACTGTGTCGCAGGCTAACCTCGGCTTTCGCTGCGCCATGCC
>NZ_JAYRVJ010000347.1:0-2186 GCF_041918635.1 Promineifilum sp. (SeqCode) | reverse complement strand
TCGCCCAGCAGCGCCAGCACCGTCTCGATGAAGGTGCTCTTGCCGTTCGCGCCGTGGCCGTAGAGGAAGAAGAGGCACTGCTCGTCCGTCAGCCCGCTCAGCGTGTAGCCCGCGGCCCGCGCCAGGAAGCCGGCCAGCGCGTCGTCGCCGCCCGTGATGCGCGCGATGAAGCGATCCCAGGTCGGGCATTCAGCCGCCGGGTCGTAATCCACCGCCAGCGCATAGGTCAGCAGGTCGTCGCGCGCGTGGGGGCGCAACTGGCCGGTCGCCAGGTCGAGCGTGCCGTTGCGGGCGTTGAGCAGCCGGTCGTGGCGGTTCAGCCGGTCGTGGGTGACGGGGATGGGCAGTTCCGACTGGGCCAGGCTGAGCATGGCGTTGCGCCGCGCTTCGGCGGCCGAGGCGCGCGCCCACCTGGCGAGCTGCCCGGCGTACTCGTCGTCGCCCGCCCGCGACGCCGCCGCCGCCTCGTCGTAGATGCCCCGCGCCGTCGTCTTGGCCCGCCGCTGGATGGCCCCGTCGTCGTCGCGCCGCCAGTGCGTGCCCGCCCACAGCAGCCAGTGGCCGGTGGAGTGGTTGAAGCGCACCGCCTCGCCATGCTGCGCCGTGAACCGCTCCGCGTTGCCCGTGTCATCCAGCCGCGCCCCGGCCCCCTCCAACAGGGCGGGCGATCCGGTCCCCTCGCCCCCTGGGAGAGGGTTGGGGAGAGGGTTCTTTGCTCCTCGCAGACCCTCCCCTAACCCCTCCCGAAGGGCGGGGGATCCGGCTCCCTCGCCCCTTGGGAGAGGGTTGGGGAGAGGGTCTTCAGCCCCCGCTCCCCCGCCCCCCTGCTCCCCTGCTCCCCTCGCCTTCCCCCCCACCTTCTTGAACGCGCTCGCAATCGTCGCCCGCGTCTCCCGCGCCGTCAGCCCGGCCCCCAGCGCCTCGCCGGCCATCACCTGCTCCACCTCCGGCCGCGCCAGCAGCCCGCCGTTGACCAGCTCGGCCAGCCCGGCCGTCTGCCGGAACAGCGCGTTGTTGCGCCCGCCGGGCGGCGTCGTCGCCACCTGCCGTCTGGCGTCGGCCAGGGCCGCGGCGGCGTAGCGGGCGGGGAGCGGGGGCCTGACAGGAGTCAGGGGGCGGGGCGGGGGAGCAGGGGAGCGGGGGCGCAGGGGGGAGGCCGGCGCGACGGGCGGCTCGGCGATGGCCGTGAACGCCCTGACCACCTGCGCCGCCGTGCGCAGGGCGGGGGGGACGAACGGCCGGTCGCCCAGCCGCCAGTGGTAGCCCGGCCCCGTCGGGTGCGCCCCGTCGATGACCGTCTGCCCCGTCGCCCAGCGCAGCTCCAGCTGGCCGAACGGCCGGTCGCCGGCCGGCTCGCCGACGTAGACCCCCTGGGCCGCCGGCCACTCCGGCGGCAGCGCCTCCTGGCAGCGGATGACGACGCCGAAGCCCGCCCCGCTGCCGCTGCGGTAGCTCCACTGGTAGTCGTCGGGCAGCCCCAGCGCCAGCAGCAGTTCCACTACCACGCGCTCCGGCACGGGCACGAGGGGCCGGCCGTCTTCGTCCTTGAGCGCGTCGATGTCGAACACGCGGAAGTCGCCGCGGCCGTTGATCACGCCCACGGCCGCCGCCTTGCGCCAGGGCAGCCCGTTCAGTTCCTCTTTCGTCTGGGGTTCGGTCTGCCAGCGCTGCCAGCGGTGGGCCGGACGCTTCGCGCCGGCGCGGATGGCCGTCACGGCCGCGCCCCAGCCGTGCAGCTGGCGGGCGAAGTTGCGCAGGCCGGTGGGGGAGGTGTCCGGGGTCATGGGCGCCGCCAGGGCGGCGCGGTTTCCTCGGCCGCCATCCGGATGAGCCGGCGCAGCGTCTCGGCCTGGCTGCGCCGGGCGCGGCGGGCGACCAGCCGCAGCCGCCGCCGGTCGTCGCTGTCCAGCCTGAAGTTGAAGCGCTCGTTCTTGGGGAGCCTGGTCATGGGTACACCTCCGCGTGTAGGTGCATCCATCTTAGCGCAGCGCCACCCCCCGTCGCCATTCAATTTTTGGCAGGGTGCTGGGGGGTAGGGGCTAGGGGCTAGGGGTTAGGGGCTAGGGGGTAGGGGCTAGGGGGTAGGGGCTATGGGCTAGGGAGGAAAACCGTCCTGCGGAGTCCGCAACCACAGAATCGGACGGCGCAGCGGCGCGAAGCCCGCGAACCAAGACCCAAACACCCAC
>NZ_JAYRVJ010000346.1:0-4968 GCF_041918635.1 Promineifilum sp. (SeqCode) | reverse complement strand
CGCCGCGCGCCCTACGGCCACGTCGTGCCCCGGCTTGATCTTCAGCTTGATGCGCCGGTAGCCGAGGGCCACATACTCGCCGATGACCTCCACCGTCCGCGCCAGCGACGGCTGGATGCCGATGCTGACGCCGACGGAGACGCGCGGCCGCGGCCCTTCGGCGTAAGGCTCGGCCAGCTTGGCCGCCAGCGAGACGCCGTTACGCTGCGCCGCCAGATCCCAGAAGGACTGGTCGAGCGACGCCTTCGCCAGCGGATGGCCGCGCACGAACGACAGCGCCGGCCCTAACGCCTCCGGCCCGTCGATCGCCCGGCCGACGAGGGCCGGGATGAGGAAGTCGCTCAGGATGTGCCAGGCGGTGCCAACCGTCTCGTAGGAGTAGCCGGGGTCGTTGGTGGCGACGCACTCCCCCCAACTGGTCAGGCCGCCGGCATGGACGGCGGTCAGGAGGCAGTCGCGCTGCTGCTGCGGCCCGAAACTGGTGACAAAGGGGCTGACGAGGGGCTGGCTGATGTGATAGAGGTCAATGCGTTCGATTTTCATGGTTTTAGGGATGATTCGCAGATTACGCAGAGTTCAGAATAATCTGCGAAATCTGCGTAATCTGCGGATTATTCTTCTTCCGTCAGGAGTCCTGGTGGGCAAGCAGATAGTAGCTGCGCGGCCGGCCGTTGGGGTCTTCATGGCTGACGAAGTCGGTGACGAGGAAGCCGGAGTCGAACATCCCCTCGAAGATGTCGCGGGTGTGCTGCCGCCAGCGCTGGGCCAGGGCCAGATCGGCCCGCTTGATGGCCTGAAAGTCGGTCGGAATCTCGACCAGCATCAGGTTGCTGGGCCGGCTGACGTAGTTGGGCGGCGGGAGGGGCAAGCCGTTGTCGAAAGTGGCCTCGTTGACCAGCAGCGCCCCGCCGGCCAGCAGCGACTCCAGCCGCAACGGCCGCCACTTCTGCGCCGCCCGCGCCGCCACGCGCTGGCTGGTGACCCACCACTCCACCTCAAAGCGGTCGGTCTGGAGGCCGGCGTTTAGCCCGCTCATGTCGCCGTGGAAGTGGCGCAGGTAGCGGTGGCAGACCGCGCCCAGCTTGCCGATATTGAAGCGGCCGTTGCGGCTCTCCAGCGGATCATACGTCCAGGTGATCAGCCGCACGCCGATACGCTGGGCGAAGTCGCGCTGGGCGAACTTCAGTCGGTAGCCGACGTTCTGGTGCTGGTACTCGGGAAGCACGCCGGCGATGACGGAGTACATCTTGAGCCGGGCGGCGGCCACCGGGTCGATCCGGCCGGGGACATCCACCGTTCCCAGGATGCCGAAGGTGAAGCCGACCAGCCGCTCGCCGTCGAACGCGCCCAGCAGCGCCGCGCCGCTGTGCTGCATGGCGTGCAGCGCGTGAGCCGGAATGATCTCCAGGTCGGGCATGTTCCAGGTGATGTGCTGGATCTCCTCGGCCGCCGTGTATTCGGCCATTGTCTCTAGAGGGCGGACGACGATCTCGCTCATGCTGATAATTCTATCTCAAGAGAGGGTGAAGAGGGACACAGAGAGACACAGAGGGCGGACACAGAGAGACACTGAGAGAAGAGCACTTCCCTCCCTCTCAGTGTCTCTCCGTGTCTCCTCCGTGCCTCTCGGTGTTCCTCTTCATCTGCTTACTAACACAGCGATCCCGGCCAGGGCCAGGAAGTAGCCATAGGGCAACGTCGCGCCGCGGCGGGCGCGGCCGGACAGCAGCAGCGCCCCGGCCGCGCCGCCGGCCAGCACCACGCCCAGCAGCAGCGCGTAGGGCGTGGCCGGCAGCCCGACGACGGCCCCGATCAGCCCGGCCAGCTTCACGTCGCCCATGCCCAGCGCCGCCGGGCCGTAGAGTCGCCGGCCGACCGCGCGCAGGCCCAGGAAAACGAGGAAGGCCAGCATCGCGGCCAGCGCAGCGGCGAATCGTTCCTCGCTCAGCACCACGGCCACAGCGATGGCCGGCAACACCACCACGTCCGGCAACCGCCGCTGCTCCCAATCGACGACCGCCAGCAAGACCAGGACAGTCGCGAACAGACCGGCCGCCGCCACGTCGCCGGCCGCCGCGCCGCGCGCCGCCAGCAGCGCGAACAGCGCCGGCAGCCCGACCAGCACCAGCCACACCCGCGCCGGGTGGCGCGTCAGGTCGCAAGCCAGCGGCGCGGGACTTAACCAGCAGTCGGCGGCGCGGTTGACGAGCAGCGCCGCGAATAGTCCAACCAAGGCCCACCAGGAGATCGGCATGACGGACAATTATAGCGGCGATTAAGAAGAAGCATCCGCAGATTTCGCAGATCACGCAGATTCTTCTTCACCATGCATGCCAATTCTTTTTGACTGCGTCTTGCTTTACAGTTGGCTGCCTTGCGCTATCATTCCGTTCCAATCCGCGCCGGCCATTGGCCGCGATAGGGAGCTTACGAACCAACACTCACCTTTGGAGGAGACATGAACCGCGCCGCCCGCATCCTGCTCATCATCCTCGGCGTCCTGGCCGGGCTGGTCCTGATCGCCATCATCGCCGCCGTCGCCGTTGGCCGCAGCCCCTTCCCCCGGACGGACGGCGAGGTGGCCGTCCGCGCGCCCGCCGCGTGCGACGAAGCCGCCCCGGCCGACGAGGCCGCGCTGTGCGTCGCCCTGACCGGCCACGGCCTGAAGGACACCGTCCACGTCTACCGGGACGAGTGGGGCATTCCTCACATCTACGCCCAAAGCCCCGAAGACCTCTTCTTCGCCCAGGGCTACGTCCACGCCCAGGATCGCATGTGGCAGATGGAGTTCTGGCGTCACATCGCCGCCGGGCGCGTGTCGGAAATCGTCGGCGACGCGGGCCTGGAGAACGACAAGTTCATCCGCACGAGCGGCTGGAACCGCATCGCCCAGGCCAACATGGACTACTACGAGCGCGAGTTGCCGGAAGCCATGAACGCCCTGACCGCCTACAGCGCTGGCGTCAACGCCTACCTGGCCGAAAACAAGGACGACATCTCCATCAGCCAGCGGGTGCTAGGGTTGGTGGGCGATCCGTGGGCCATCGAGCCGTGGGAGCCGATTGACTCCATCGGCTGGGGCGTCGTCATGGGCTGGGACCTGGGCGGCAACTGGAGCGACGAGCTCGACCGCGCGCGGCTCTACGCCGCGCTGGGTCAGGAGGCGGTGGACGAGTTGATCCCCGGCTACCCGTATGACCGCCGGCCGGTTATTGCGCCGTCGGCTCTATTGGCGGCAGATGGGAAGAGCAGCGATGAATCGCCTTACTACGAACAGGCTGTAGACTGGACGCGCGTCTCGACCGACCTGATCGGCCGGCCGCCGGCCGGCCCCTTCGGCAGCGGCCCCCAGTTAGGCAGCAACAACTGGGTGGTGAGCGGCCAGCACACCGAGACTGGCCTGCCTCTGCTGGCCAACGATCCCCATCTGGGCGTGCAGATGCCGGCCATCTGGTACGAAGTCGGGCTGCACGCGCCCGGCTGGAACGTGGCCGGCTTCAGCTTCGCCGGCATCCCCGGCGTCATCGTCGGCCACAACGACCGCATCGCCTGGGGCGTCACCAACGTCGGCCCCGACGTGCAAGACCTGTACATCGAGAAGATCAACCCCGACAACCCCAACCAGTACGAGTTTCAGGGCGAGTGGCGCGACATGACCCTCATCGAGGAGGTCATCAAGGTCAACGGCGGCGAGGACGTGACGTTGACCGTACGCGAGACGATGCACGGCCCCATCATCAGCGACGTGCTGGAAGACCAGCCCGACGTGCTGGCTATGCGCTGGACGGCCAACAGCGGCCCGTCGCGTATCCTGCAATCGGCGCTGAGCCTCAACCAGGCCCAGAACTACGAGCAGTTCCGCGAGGCGTTGCGCTCATGGGACATCCCGTCGCAGAACTTCGTCTACGCCGACGTGGACGGCAACATCGCTTACCAGATGCCCAGCCTCGTGCCCATCCGCGCCAACGGCCAGGGCATGGTCCCCGTCCCCGGCTGGACGGGCGAGTACGAGTGGACAGAGTACATCCCCTTCGAGGAATTGCCGGCTATCCTGAACCCGGAGAGCGGCTACATCGTCACCGCCAATCACGCCGTGGTGGACGAGCAGTTCCCCTACTTCATCAGCCGCGACTGGGCCAGCGGCGACCGCGGCCAGCGCATCACCGACATGATCGAGGAGATCATCGGCCAGCGCCAGATTACCGCCGACGACTTCGCCCGCATCCACTCTGACAGCCGTTCGCTGCGGGCGGAAAGCTTCGTGCCGCTACTGGCCGGCCTGTCGAGTGATGACGCGCAGGTACAGGAGGCGCTCGACCGCCTGCGCACCTGGGACTTGCAGGAGCGGCGCGACAGTGTAGCGGCGGCGCTGTTCGAGATCTTCTATATGCACCTGGCGCAGAACGTGCTGGCCGATGACGTCGGCATGGAGGAGGTGGGCGTGGTTCACAGCGCCATCTTCTTCCACGATTTGGCCGGACAGCCCGACGCCCGCTGGTGGGATGATACGACGACGGCCGAGACGGAAACGCGCGAGGACATCCTGTTGCGCTCGCTGACTGATGCGGTGGCCTGGCTGGAGACGAACCGCGGCGGCGACATGGACGACTGGACGTGGGGCAGCCTGCATCAGGTGACGTTCGCCAGCACGCCGCTGGGCGAGAGCGGCATTGGCCCCATTGAGGGCATCGTCAACCGCGGCCCCTTCCCGGCCGACGGCGGCAGCGACTTGGTCAACGCCAATGGCTGGAGCTGGGACGAGCCGGCCGCCGTACGCTCCCATCCGTCTATGCGCATGATCATTGACCTGAGCGACTTCGACGCCAGCCAGGGTGTGCTGCCCACCGGCCAGAGCGGCCACCCTTACCACCGCCACTACGACGACATGATCGAGCTATGGCTCAACGGCGAGTACCACCCGATGTGGTTCAGCCGCGAGGCGGTGGAAGCGGCGGCGGTGGATCAGCT
>NZ_JAYRVJ010000345.1:0-5663 GCF_041918635.1 Promineifilum sp. (SeqCode) | reverse complement strand
GTCGGCGTCGCCGTGGCCTCCACGCAGTTGGCGCGGAAGTTGGCCACGATGTGCCGGGCGTCAGTCATCGAGCGCACCAGGTCGGCGGCGTTGGCCGGGTCTACGTCGAAATCCACCCCCAGCGGCTCGCCCATGTACCAGATGTCGGGATTAGACCAGGCGTTGATGCGCGGGCAGCCGTTGGGGCAGTCGTAGGACATGATGTCGCGGAACGTCTGGTTAGGCGACTGGTAGCCGTAGGAGTAGGGGAAGAGCGGGCCTCCCTTGTCATTGGCCCGGTCGTGGGCGTTGCCCAGATTGTGGCCGAACTCGTGGGCCGTGGTGAGCGAACTGCACATGTAGTCGCCCGGATAGTCCAGCGCCGACACGCTGAACCCATAGAGATGCAGGCCGAGGTTAAGCTCGCCCAGCCGGAAGGCCATGCCGCACGCGCCGCTGCCCTGCGCCAGCAGCAGCCCCACCAGGTCGGCCTGGTAGGTGTTGCGCAGGTCGTGTAACTCATCCAGCGTGCCATCGCTCAGGCCCGACAGCAGCCCCAGTATCGCGCCGACATCGGCGCCCGTCTCGGCGAGACCCACTTCCATGGCCTGAACCAGCCGCCAGCCGAAGGGGGCCGCGCTGTCCCGATTGGCCGTGTTCATCTCGGCCACGCGCTGGTTGATGAGCGCGATTATGCCGGCCGTCCCGCCCGCGGCGTCCCGCGCCGCCGGCGTGTAGGCCAGCATGAGGTCGATGACCGAACCGTCCTCCTGGCAGCTCCCGGCCTGGGGCGCGACGCCTGACGCGGGCGGCAGCGGCGGCGGGTCGATGGTGTCCGGCCCGTTCGGCTCCGGCGCGTGGGGATCATGCTCGTAGACGGTGTACAGGCCGGGCGTCGCGTCGCCGGCGTAACGAATGACGGCCCACTCCTGCCCCCGCCGCCAGACGCTGCCGGCCAGTACGCCATCCTGCACCGACAGGCTGACGCGCCCGCCCGGCTCGCCGGCCAGCGCGCCGATCCACACGTAGCCGCCCGTCACCGAGTAGTCCACTCGCTCGCGTGTCGCGGCCAGGCTGACGTCGTCGAATAGGTTCAGGTGAAGCGCCTGCGTTTGCGGGGTTAGGACGTTCCAATTGACGCGCGCCGTCTGGACGCGCAAGGCGGGCGGCCGGTCAACTGACGCCGGCGCCAGGCCTGAGACAGGGGTGAAGAGCTGGTCATCACCTGAGGCGCTCAACTGATGACCGAACAACAGCAGGACGGCCACCAAGCCGGCGGCCAGCCCGACAAAGCGCAAACTATTACGTTGGCGTGACGAACCAGCCTGAGGCGGCTGCACACTGCTCATTTACATCTCCGGACGGACTTCCGAGATGATGCTAAGAGGCATCCGAAGTAGTGTTTTTAGCCGCGGCCGAAATCACTCCTATCGGTGCGGCGTGAGGCTGAAGTTTAGATGGATATCCGGGGAAAGGCAAGTAAAGTATGGGCGCACGCAAAGAGCCAAAGCCCCAACGCTAAGGGAGAGGGTTAAAGGGCTACCCGTTTTGACGCCTGGCCCGGCGGCCACGATCTACTCGTGAATAAGGGCGGGCAGATAGAGCTGCATGACAGGGCATGTCCCGGTCGCAGCGTACTTCAGGTCGCCGTCTGTGTAGTTGTAGTAACTGATGCGCGGATTGTCGCAAGCGTCCAAGGCCAGCGAGGCGTAGAGACCTACGTCCCCGACGCTGTCGACTGTCTCGATGGCCCAGCTCATCCCATCCCAGGCGGCGTACTTTAGATCGCCCTTGGCGCGATCGCTGTAGCCAATGCGCGGCCGCCCGTCAGCGTCCAGCGCCAGAGAGGTACTGCCACCCACGTTCGCCGCGCTGTCAACCGTCTGGATATCCCAGCTCGTCCCATTCCAGGCGGCGTACTTCAGGTCAAAGTTGTCGCCGTCAACGTAGCTGATGCGCGGCCGGCCGGCGGCGTCCAGCGCCAGCGAACTGTCCCAGCCCACAGTCCCGGCGTTGTCGACCGTCTCGACAGCCCAGCCCGTTTCGCCCCGGACGGCATACCTGAGAGTATTCCTGGCATGATAACTGATGCGCGGCCGGCCGGCGGCGTCCAGCGCCAGCGAGGTGTACCAGCCGCCCCCGTCGCCGTCGACCACCTCGATGTCCCAACTCGTCCCGTTCCAGGCGGCGTACTTCATGTCACTCTGGTTGTTGTCCTGGTAGCTGATGCGCGGCCGGCCGGCGGCGTCCAGCGCCAGCGAGTTGTACAGGCCCACGTTCAGTTCGCTGTCGACTGTCTCGACATGCCAGCGCATCCCGTCCCAGGCAGCATACTTCAGGTCGCCGTAGCCATTGTCGTGGTAGCTGATGTGCGGCCGGCCGGCGGCGTCCAGCGCCAGTGACGTGTAGAAGCCCGCGTACCCCGTGTCGTCAACCGTATGGATGTCCCAATTAGTCCCATTCCAGGCGGCGTACTTCAGGTCGGCGTTGGCGCCGTCGCGATAGCTGATACGCGGCCGGCCGATACCGTCCAGCGCCAGCGAGGCGCCCCAACCGACGCTCTCGGCGCTGTCGACTGTCTCAGTCTGCCACGTCAGGGCCAGGGTGGGCGCAGTTAGCAAGAGGAGCAATAGCAGCAGCGCCGGCAAGCGGCGCGGGCGAGTCGCATCGGTCGTCATTGGCATCCTCCCAAAGCCGGCATGGCTGCCCGGCGGACGTGACAAGCGACAAGCATAGAGCGGCGCGAGCGGCGTGCGCCACTCTCATGATAGAAGCATTGTAACTCGGAATGCAGACAAGCACCATCCGGTGTTTTGCTGCTCCATACCCCGGTATTTTTGCCACCCTGTTTGACACGCGCCAAGCTCTCGAATCATTTCTCGCCCGTCCCTAACCTGCTATACTACGCGCTGGCGGCTCCACCCAACCCAAGACCCTGCCCCTTCATGAACCCACCCCAACTCAGAAGAATCATCAGCACATTGGGCAGGTTGAGCAGATTTTCAGAGAGCCGCTGGCGCGAGCCGCATCATTCACAAATGACCCAGGTTATGAGACGCTTCACCATTTATTCGCTCTTGCTACTGGCGCTGTGTCTGACGGCCTGTTCCGGCGACCAGAGCGACACCCGCCAGCCCACCATCGCGCTGGAGCCGTGCAGCCTCACCGGCAGCGTCAACGCCCAGTGCGGCACGCTGACCGTTTATGAGGATCGCGCGGCGGCGGCCGGCCGCACCATCGATCTCAACATCGCCGTCCTGCCCGCCACGGGCAGCAGCAGCGTCGTCGAGGATGACCCGCTCTTCCTGCTGGCCGGCGGCCCCGGCCAGGCCGCCACGGAAGCGTACGCGCAGGCGGTCTTCCTGTTCGAGGAGGTCAACCGCACCCGCGACCTCGTGCTGGTGGATCAGCGCGGCACGGGCCAATCGAACGGCCTGAATTGCGAGGTGCTGGAAGACGAGACCCTGCCGGCCGACCTGCCTGACGAAGAGCAGATCGCCCTGCTGGAGCAGTGCCGCGTCAACCTGAGCGAGCGGGCCGACCTGAGCCTCTACACCACCGACGCCTTCGTGGCCGACCTCGACGACGTGCGCGCCGCGCTGGACTATGACACGATTAACCTCTACGGCGCATCCTACGGCACGCGCGCGGGGCTAACCTACATGCGCCGCTTTCCGGAGCGCGTGCGCAGCGCCGTCCTCGATGCCGTGGCCGGGTCGGAGCTGGTGCTCTTCCTGCATATGCCGCGCGACGGCCAGCGCTCGCTCGACCTGCTGTTCGAGCGCTGCGCTGACGACGCCGCCTGCAACGAGGCCTTCCCCAGTTTCCGCGCCGAGTACGAGGCGGTGCTGGCCCGGCTGGAGACGCCGCAGCCGTTCACCGTGGCCGACCCGCTGAACAACAAACCGCTCACCTTCGAGCTGGACCGCGATTTCCTGTCGCAACTGGTCTTCAACAGCCTCTATAGCGCTGAGTTCCAGGGGTTGTTGCCACTGCTGGTGCATCACGCGCACGAGACGGGCGACTACGCGCCGCTCATCTTGCAGGGGCTGGCCATCACCTCTAGTGTTGGCCTCTACCCTGGTCTGCTCTACGCCGTCACCTGTTCCGAGGACGCGCCGCTCATCGACACAGCCGAGGCGGCCAGCATCCAGGCCGGGACGAGCTTCGGCGACTTCAGCCAGCGCTTCCTGACCATCTGCGCCAACTGGCCGCGGGCGGAGATGGCCGCCGACTTCCGCGAGCCGCTGATCAGCGACATCCCGACGCTGTTGCTGAGCGGCGCGGCCGACCCGGTGACGCCGCCGGAGTACGCCGAGCAAGTGGCCGCCGGCCTCGGCAACAGCCGCCACCTCATCATTCCCGGCTTCGGCCACGGCGTCATCGGCGCGGGTTGCACGCCCCGGGTCGTGGCCGAGTTCATACGCACCGCCGACCCGGCGGCGCTAGACACAACGTGCCTGGATGAGTTGGAGCCGCCGCCGTTTTTTGTGTCGTTTACTGGCCCAACACCATAGAAACCGAGTTTCTTCCGAGAAACTCGGTTTCTATGCTGAGGTCTAGAGCTACCATGATCCAAGTCACCACTCTCACCAAATCCTTCGGCCCGATACACGCCGTGCAGGACGTGTCCTTCAGCGCGCCCGACGGGTTGATCACCGGCCTGCTTGGCCCCAACGGCGCGGGCAAGAGCACGACAATGCGCCTTGTCGCCGGGGCGCTGGAGCCGGACAAAGGCCAGACGACCATTGACGGCTTCGACACGCACACGCAACGGCTGGAAGCACAGGCCCGGCTGGGCGTGTTGACCGATGCCCACGGCCTCTATCAACGCCTGACCGCCCGCGAGAACATCCGCTACTTCGGCCATCTGCGCGGCCTGGGCGGCCAAGAGCTGGAGACGCGCATCGACGAGTTGATCGCCCTGCTCGACATGGCCGACATTGCCAACCGCCGCACGGAGGGCTTCTCCACCGGCGAACAGGGCAAGGTGGCTATCGCCCGCGCCCTCGTCCACCAGCCGCAAAACGTCATGCTCGACGAACCGACGGCCGGGCTGGACGTGATGAGCACGCGGGCCATGCGCGGCGTCATCCGCAAGCTGCGCGAAGACGGCCGTTGCCTGCTCTTTACCAGCCACATCATGCAGGAGGTCGCCATGCTGTGCGACAACATCGTCGTCATCGCCGGCGGCCGCGTTGTGGCCCAGGGTTCGCCCGACGAACTGCGCGCCCGCACCGGGCACGAGAACCTCGAAGATGCGTTCGTGACCATCATTGGCACGAAGGAGGGGTTGATTTGATGCTCAGGCGTCTCTGGTACATCGTTCAAAAGGAAATCCTGGACAATCTGCGCGACCGCCGCTCGGTGGGCAACGCGCTCTTCGCCGTGCTGATCAACCCTCTGCTCTATGTGGTGCTGTTCGGCTTCCTGAACCGGACGTTTACCGCGCAGGCGGAACGACCGCTGGCGCTGCACGTCCTGGGCGCGGCCAACGCGCCCAACCTGGTGCAGTTCCTCGACCAGAACAACGTCGATATCCTGGAAGCGCCGGAGGACGCCGAAGAGGCGGTGCGGCGCGGCGATATGGCCGTGGTGCTGGTCATCCCCGATGATTTCGGCCAATCGTTTACCCGCGGCGCGCCGGCCCAGGTGCGGTTGCTGGTGGACGACTCGAACCAGAG
>NZ_JAYRVJ010000344.1:0-1816 GCF_041918635.1 Promineifilum sp. (SeqCode) | reverse complement strand
CGCTCATTCGCCAACTGGCCGCCGGCCGCTCCGGCTTCGTCACCCACCGCGAGTTGGCCGCCGCGCTGCTGGCCGACCCGCGTGGCCGCCGCCACATCGACCGCGCCCGCGAACTGGGCGGCGACCGCAATACGCCGGAGGCCATCGCCTCCAACATCGTCGCCTGGTTCAGCCAGGAGATCACCGAGGGCGTCTCCCTCTTCCGGCGCGACTTCGAGCGCAAGAAGGTGGATGGGCGGTGGGCGTACCGGCCGAGAGGAATGGGACGCTAATGACGCGGATGGGGCGCTGATTTTCGCCATCCAGATAGTCTGAGCGGCGTCAATCAGCGGCGAATCCGCGTCATCAGCGTCCCATCGCTTTCCATCCCGATTCGGCCCGTTTGCGTTATACTACGCGGGGAGAAACATCTCGCAGTGAGAGGTGGATGATCAACCGATGGTACGCGAAACTGTAGATGTAACTGAACTGGCAAATCGCCTGGCAGAACTGTTGACGCTTATCTCCGAAGGCGGCGAAGTAACTGTCCTAAAGGGCGAGCACCCCGTCGCCCGTCTCGTGCCAATGGCCGGCTCCGCGCCGGCGCGCATTCCCGGCCTCCACGCTGGCGCGGCTTGGATCAGCGATGACTTTGATGATCCCTTGCCCGAATCTTTCTGGGCCGGCGACGAATGAAGCTGCTATTCGACACCCATACCTTCTTATGGGGGGATGGGGAACCCGAGCGTCTATCTTCCACCGTTCTGAGTTTGTGCCAGGACCCGGCTAACGTGCTGTTGCTCAGCGTCGCCAGCGCTTGGGAGATGCAGATCAAGGCTCAGCTTGGCAAACTCAAATTGAAACAACCATTGGCCCGTCTTGTCCGTGACCAACAACGGGCCAACGACCTGCGCGTGCTTCCCATTGTACTCAAGCACGTCATCGCTCTACAGAAACTGCCCGACTATTATCGAGACCCGTTTGACCGGCTCCTGGTTGCCCAGGCGATGATCGAAAAAGCCGTTTTGTTGACCCGCGATACTCATATCTCGCAATATGGGATTGAGGTCGCGTGGTAATCCGGTCTGGATAAGCCAAATAGCACGTTGCTGACAGTGATGATCGTCAAGGGAAATCCAATTCACTTCCACGCGCGGGAAACTGCATCCCTCTATATCCTGCTTCTCTTTTTGCTTTCCGCCTGCAGCCCTCGCGTCCCCGCCGCGCCGCCGGCCGAGGCGATCGTCGCCGCGGCGTCGCCCACAACGACGCCCAGCGCCACGCCCACTCTGACCCCTTCCCCCACGGTGACGGCCACACCCACGCCGACCTCCACGGCCACGGCGACGCCCACTATCACGCCCACCCCCGAGCATCCGCTGATGATCGAGGTCATGCGCCGCCAGTCGTACCCCGGCAGCGAACTGGTCATCGAAAGCCAACTGGAGTCGGGCGAGAACTACGACCGCTACATCGCCTCCTACCTGTCGGAGGGGAACAAGATTTACGCCCTGCTGACCGTGCCCTTCGGCCCGCCGCCGGAGACGGGCTGGCCCATCATCGTCTTCAACCACGGCTACGTGCCACCCGACGAGTACCGCACTACCCTGCGCTACGTCGAATACGTCAACTACTTCGCCCGCGCCGGCTACATCGTCTTCCGCTCCGACTACCGCGGCCACGGCGACTCCGAAGGGGAAGCCCGCGGCCCCTATAGCAACTCCGACTACGTGATTGACGTGCTCAACGGTATGGCCGCCGTCAGCACCCACCCGGCGGCCGATGCCAACCGCATCGGCATGTGGGGGCACTCGATGGGCGGCTACATCACGCTGCG
>NZ_JAYRVJ010000343.1:0-2319 GCF_041918635.1 Promineifilum sp. (SeqCode) | reverse complement strand
GTGTCGGCCGTATCGACAAAGGTGAAGCGCAGCCCGTAGTCGGACAGCACCTTGTCGAACAGGCGGAACGTGCCGCCGTAGAGATCATTGCCACAGATTACCCGCTCGTCGGGGCGCACCAGCCGCAGCAGCGTGTCGATGGCGGCCATGCCGGAGGCGAAGGCCAGCCCGAAGCGCCCCCCTTCCAGCCCGGCCAGCGCCGCTTGCAGCGCGCTGCGCGTCGGGTTGTCGGTGCGGGCGTAGTCGTACCCCTTGTGCTCGTTCACGCCGGTCTGGGCGTAGGTGGAGGTCTGGTAGATGGGCGTCATGACCGCCCCGGTGGTCGGGTCGGGCGAAACGCCGGCATGGACGGCCACTGTGTCGAAATGGGCGGCGCCGGGCGCGGCGCGGTGATCCGTTGGTTGCATACGTTCCTGCTCCTGCTGTCGCTCTCGTCGGCGGATTGTATTGTATCATAACCTTCTGGTAGCCATAGCGCAGCCTGACCGGCTGCGTTACGATATGCTCATGAGTGAGCGGGCAGTACGTTGGGCCTCGGCGCTGGCCGCCGTCGCCTGTTGGTTTGTCGCCGGGCTGGCGCTGACGCGGCTGCTATTTGAGTGGCGCTTCCCGGCGTGGCTGTGGCTGGGGCGGCCGCCGCCGGTCATTGCGGTGGGGCTGCTTGTTGCGCTGGCCGGCGCGCTGGTTTGGCGGCGGTTCGGCGGGCGGGTCGCGCTGGCCTCACTACCCTTGCTGCTCAACCTGGTCTGGCTGGCCGATCCAGCCGTCGATTTGGCGCAGAGCCGTTTCCTGTTCGCCGCCGGGCTGTGGCTGGCCGCCGTCGTCGCGACGTACCTGTGGGTTGGCGACGACCCCGCGCGCTGGCGGCGGCTCGGCCCGCGCTTCGTCCTCCTCGCCCTGTGGCCCGTCTACTGGCTGACCATGTCCTTCGCCGTGGGCGAGGCGGATACCTTCGAGTTCCAGGTCGTCGCCCCCCAACTCGGCATTGCCCATCCGACCGGTTACCCGCTCTACCTGCTGCTCGGCAAGCTCTTTACCCTGCTGCCCATCGGCGGTTCGGTCGCCGGCCGGCTCAACTTCGCCTCCACCGTCTACGCCACGCTGGCCGCCATCGTCGTCTTCCGGCTGGCGCTAGAACTGCTGCGCCGCCCACTGCCCGCGCTGGTCGGCGCGGTGGCCCTGGGGCTCGCGCCGATCTTCTGGAGTCAGGCCATCATCGCCGAGGTCTACGCCCTGCACGCGCTGATCGTGGCGGTGGGGCTCTCGCTCATGGTGCGGCTGACGGCCGGCCCCCGACTACCGGCGACGGAGCGGCGCAAGACCATCGTGGCGCTGTCGTTCGTCATCGGGCTGGGATTGACCAATCACCTCACCACCGTCTTCCTTCTGCCGCCCGCGGCCATTGCCGTGGCCCTCACCCTGCTGGAGGAATCGCCAGGCAATGGCAAGATAGGGGGGCGGCGCTGGTCGGCCGTCGGGCGCGGGCGGTCGTTTCTACCAGGCCTGGTCGCTTTCACGCTGCCGCTGCTGCTCTACGCCTACCTGCCCCTGCGCTGGCGGGCGGTCAACGGCGAGCCGATGGGCCTGAGCCGGTTCGTCGATTGGGTGGTAGGCGGGCGCTTCCAGGGGGCGTTGCAGTGGGGCGCGTGGCTGCGCGACCCGGCGCGCTGGGAGATCGTCGGCCGCCTGCTGCTCGACGCCTGGGGCTGGGTCTATCTGGCGCTGGCTGTTGTGGGGTTGGCGTGGCTCTTCTGGCGGCAGTGGCGGGCGGCGCTGGTGCTGCTGGTCGCGGCGGTTGGCTTCACCTTCTACGCCCTCAACTACTACGTGCCCGATCTGGCCGTCTTCCTGATCCCGACGCACGTGGTCATCGCTGTCTGGGTCGCGGCGGGGGTGTGCGCCCTCTTAGAAACCGTCTTAGAAACCGGGTTTCTCAGAAGAAACCCGGTTTCTAGCGCTCTCCTCTTCATCCTGGCGCTGTTGCCGGCGCTGCTGGCCGTCGGCGGTCGCTGGTCAGCGATTGACCAATCCGGTCGCGACGGCGGCGAACCGTGGGCCCGCGACGCGCTGGCCCGGCCGGGGGCGGGCGCGGCCATCCTGGCCGACAGCGAGAAGATCGCCCCGCTCTACTACCTGCAACAGGTCGGCGGCCTGCGGCCCGACCTCCACCTCCTGGTGCTGCCTGACGAGGCCGCCTACCGCGCCGAACTGGACAGCCGTCTGGCGGCCGGGCAAGCGGTCTATCTGGCCCGCTTCCTGCCCGGCCTGCAAGGCGTTTACCATCTGCGCTCGGCCGGGCCGCTGGTCGAGGTCAGCCGG
>NZ_JAYRVJ010000342.1:0-7585 GCF_041918635.1 Promineifilum sp. (SeqCode) | reverse complement strand
TCGCTGGCCGGGGCCAGCGCCATCAAGACCAACCGGGCCACAACCACCGAAGGGCGCTCGGTCGAGATCGTCGAGGCCAAACGCGAGAAGCTGCGCGGCCAGGTGGCGCGGGTGGAAACGATGGCCTCACGCAGCCAGGCGCTGGCGTCGCAGAGCCAGGCGCTGGAGTCACAGAGCCAGGCGCTGGAGTCGCAGAGCCAGCGGTTGGAATCGCGCCTGGAGAACATGGGCAGCCCGTTAGAGGATGCCGGGGCCGATCCCCAGGTGGCCGTGGCCCGGGCCGCGACCCAGGCGCAGTGGGCCGAGACGCAGACCGCGCTGGCCCAGTCGCGAGCGGCCGAGGCGCAGGCCCAGGCGGAGTTGGCCGAGCTGCGCGCCCGGCTACAAGCAGCTGAGGGGACGGCGGTCAAGGCCGCCGAGCGTGCGGCCCACCTGGAAGCGGCGCAGGATCAGGCCGTCGGCGACCTGCACGCCAACCCGTCCATCCAGGACGCGCGCTGGAGCGACATGCTGCGCGGCGACACCATCGCCAACTTTGAGCTACCCGACCTGGGCAAGATTCAGATGTTCCTGTTCACGGCCATCCTGGTCTTCACCTACGCGGTGCTGCTGTGGTCGACCATGACCATGCCCGCCATGCCGCAGGCGCTCCAGCTCTCGCCGTGGATCAGCCTGCCCGGCTTCTCCGACAGCCTGGCGCTGACGCTGGGGCTGTCGAACGGCGGCTACCTGGCGACCAAGACGACGGCGTAGAAGAGCTCACGCAAAGGGCGCAAAGAAAAGATTCTTTTTGCGTTCTTTGCTTCTTTGCGCCCTTTGCGTGAGCTCTTTTTCCTCAATTACCCGAAAGTCCGCACTTCCTTCCACAACGCCTCATACGCCGCGGCGGCGGCCGACTTGGGGGCATAGACGGCCACCGGGGCGCGGCGCTCGGCCATGCGCTCTATGTCGCTGGCATAGGGGATGGTCGTGAAGAGGAACGGCCCGTCGTGGCGGGCGTCCACCAGCTGGCGGTGCAACGTTTTGCGCCGGTCGACCATGCTGTAGAAGGCCAGCGTCCGCAGGTGGTCGAGCGATTCACGGGCCAGGAACTCCTTGATGAGCGCCAGCGTGCGCAGCGACAGCGTGGCGGGGATGACTGGGGTCAGCAGGGCGTCGGCCGCCCCGAACATGCTTTCCGAGGAGAGGGTGATGCCTGGCGGGCAGTCGAGAAAGACGCGCCGGTAGCGCGTCGCCAGCGGCTCCAACAGCTTGCGGAAGGCGCGTTCTGGCCGCTTGCTCTCGCTCAGCCCCAGGTCCATGTTCCGATAGGAGAAGTCGGCCGGCAGCACGTCGAGGTTAGCGTAGTCGGTGGACTTCACCAGGTCGCCCACCTCACGCTTGCCGCTGAGCAGCCCCTTGCGCCCGCCCTTCAGCTTCGGCTCCACGCGCAGGCAGTAGGAGGCCGCGCCTTGCGGATCGAGGTCCCATAGCAGCGTCGGCTCCCCGTCCCGCGCGGCCAGATAGGCCAGGTTGACGGCCGCCGCCGTCTTGCCCACCCCGCCTTTGATGTTGTAGAGGGCGATGACTCTCATGGACGTGTTCTCCTAATCGCTTGTTGTTCGTAGTCAGGCGCTTCATTGCCGTTCTTTTCTCCCGGCAATGAAGTGCCTGACTACAAGCCGCGCCGCGTAATTCTACCGCGACCTGTACCCGCGGAATATACCCAGATATATAGTGCCAGGCCCTCTCTGCCATTATCCTGTATTCAATCAAGAAGCACAGATAAGTACCAGATACGGTTGCAGACGAGTTCTAGAATCTGTGTAATCTGCGAACTCTGTGGATTCTTCTTCTGGAGGCGAGCGATGAGACAGCACATGGAGCGGCCAGGGATGACGGGCATGACTTTTGCCTCGGTGGCGGTAATCGCTCTACTGGTGGCCGGCCAATTGCTGAACACGTTCCACCGGCCGCACATCGAACTGCCGCCGCCCCCAGCGGAACGACCCGTGGCGGCCGTCGAAGCGGAACCCGGCATGGCTCTGCTGCTCGTCGCCCCGCCCGAAAACACGACGACGGTGACCGGCGGGCCGTGCCTGGCCGATCTGGCCGATGCGGCGGATGAAGCGCCCCGCTCGCTGATTATGGTGGACGGCGCGGCCAGCGTCGCGCCCACAACCGACAACCCGGCGGCCGGACTGCCCTGCGGTATCAAGTAGTCACGCCGCCTGTTCTGAAACCATAAGAGGTGAATGATGGATCGGTTAGACGAATTCGAGGATAGCCGTAATTTGAGCGACCGGCCGATGAACCGGCCGGCCAGCGGCCCACGGCGCACGCACCGCTGGATCGGCCCGGTGTTGGGCGCGCTCATCGGTTTTGTCTTGGGGTCGGCCATCAGCTTCCTGTCGGCCGCCTATTTGCCGGAAGGCTCGGCCTGGTTTGCGCCGAGCGGCCTGCTGTTCCAGGTGGTCGGCGCGATTGGCGGTGGCCTTATCGGCCTGCTGGCCTCGCGGCGTCAACCGAATACCCGATCCTAACGGAGGTAACTGGCATGGAGTACGAACGAGAGACGACGACTGTGTCCAGCGTGTCCGTCGAGGGGCGTGTCGATATGCCGCTGGCGGCGGTGCTATTGATTGGGGCGGCCTATGGACTGGGCATAGGGCTGGCGCTGGCCCTGGCCGCGCTGTTCAGCGTGCCCGTGCGCGCCTGGGCCGGCCACCTGCCCGGCGGGCTGCTCGCCCTGCAAAGCTTCCTGGTCGCCAGCGGCGCCCTGGCCGGCGCCTGCGCGGCCACGCTGCTGACGTTACGCCAACGATACGAGTAGTTGCCAGGTTCCAGGTTCCAAGTTCCAGGGAAGAGCGCTCTTCCCTGGAACCTGGAACCTCTTCCCTAACCCCTAGCCCCTAACCCCTACTCCCTATATACTGTCGGACAATTATGTCCGACTTTGACGCTTCCCTCCTCCAGACCCTCACCCAAACCCTGGCGCGGAACATCGTCCGGCGCTATGAGAGCGAATACGGCCGGCTGAGCGGCACGCCGTTCGAGGCGGCGGTCACGGCCGCGCTGGAGCCGGCGGCGGCGGCCTTCCTGGGCCGACTGACGGCGGCGCTACCCGACGCGCTGTGGCTGCCGGACGTCATCGAGCAGTTCTTTGACGATCCGGCCGCGGCCGGCGCGCTCATCCGGTTGCTGGCCGGTGAGCGAGACGCGGCTGGCGCGGCAGCCGAGGCCTTCGCCGCGGCCGGGGCGCAGATCGACCAACTCTCGCTGACCGACTTTGAGGAGGCGCTGGATCGCTTTGTGGCCGCGGCGACGCTGGCCGCCCGCCGACAACCGCCGCGCGTGCCGCTGGAACAGGGCGAGAAGCTGCTGCCCACCAGCCCGCCCTTCGCCCGCTGGCCGGCCGAATTGCCGCCATACGTCGTTGAGGAGACCGAACGGTTTATCAAGGAGGTGGCGGCCCAGGGCCTTGATCGCGTCGTTGCTGGCCACGCCCTGGCCGCCAACGGGATGATTCTCTTCGCCTGGCAGGGCGTGCCGCTGACCAGCGTCGAGCCGCCGCAGGAGATTGGCTCGCTCGGGGAGATCGAGCCTGGTGGGCGCGACGACCTGACCGGCGGCGTCCAGGAGGCCATCCCCCAGCCGCCGGTCGAGCCAAAACCGGAGCCGCCGCCAGCCGAACCATCGCCTTCGCCGCCATCGCGCCCACCCATTGCGCCAGAGCCTACCGCGCCCGAACCGTCCTCGCCAACGCCGCAGCCCGTCCTGGAATCGGCCGCCGTCTCGCTGCGGCTGGACGCGGCCGCCCCAGAGCGCGTGACAACTGGCCGGCCGTTCGACCTGGCTGTCGCCATCCGGCGGCCCGAGTCGCCGCCGCTGGCCCCCGACGACCTGACGCGGCGCGACAGCGCCCCCTTCGCCGTCAGTTGGCCGGCCGGCGCGACCTTTCTGTCCATGCGCATCGAGATCAGCGCCCCCGACTGCGACCTCCACGGCCCCAACGCCCAATCGGTGCGGCTGCCGCGCGGCCAGGACGGGCCGACGGTCTACTTCCAGCTGACGCCGCGGCGGGCCGGGCCGCTGAGCGTCATCATCACCGTCTACCAGGAGACGGACTGGATCGGCTCGGCGCGGCTGCGCACCGAGGCGGGGGCGGACGAGCCGCGCGGGGCGCTGGCGATGACGGTGGAGAGCGGGCCGGCGGGCGCGCCGGCCGGGGGCGCGGCGTCGCCGCCCGCGACGAGCGCCCCGCCCCCATCGGTCATGGTCAGCCAGCCGCTAGGCAACTTTACCGTGAACCAGAAGACGCTGCGCGACGCGCTGGATGCGGGTTACAACCTGTCGGAACTGCGCGACCTGTGCTTCGAGCTGGAGATCGACTACGACAACCTGGGCGGCGAAGGGAAGGCGGCCAAGGCGCGGGAGCTGGTTCTCCACGCGAAGCGGAATGGGCTGCTGGCGGCGCTCGTCGGCTGCGTGATGCGCGATCGGCCGCATTTGCTGGCGCCGGTGTAAGCAAATGGCTACGGATTGAAACGGAGAGGACGGATGAAGAAACGAATTGTTTTTGTCTCTACATCCGTTTCTTCCGTCAAAATCTGTAGCCATTCTTCCTCGCGTCTTTGCGCCGTTGCGCCTTTCCGTTAAGATTTGCCTCATGAAGGGCGCGGCATGAGCGGCGATGCTTCGGGCAGTACAGCCTACGACCTGTCCGGCGATTTTCGCGGGGCGACCATCAACATCGAGTCGCAGGTACATGTAGACCTGCCGCGCCTGTTGCCCTACACGCCCCCACCCCCACCCGACCCCGACGGCCCCTTGCCCGATCCCGGCCCCCTGCCACCCACCTCTCACATGCTCTACGGCCGCAACCCGCTGTTCACCGGGCGAGAGGAAGCGTTGCGGGCACTGGCCGTAGAGACGTTCCGGCCGAACGTCTCTACACCTGTGATCATCTCCTCCGGCATTGGCGGTGTCGGCAAGACCCAACTGGCCGTCGAGTTCGCTCACCGCTACGGCCGCTTTTTCCACAGCGTCCACTGGGTGTCGCTGGCCGAGGCGGAAGGGGCGCCGACGGCGATGGTCGAGTGCGGCCGGCGGATGGGGCTGCACCCGGCCTTCGGTGGTCTGACTCTGGACGACCAGGTGGCCTTAACCCAGGCCGCTTGGGAGGGACCGGAGCAGCGGCTGCTTATCTTCGACAACTGCGAAGACCCCGCCCTGTTGGAACGGTGGCGGCCGAAGAGCGGCGAGACGCGGCTGTTGGTCACCAGCCGGCGGCAGGGGCGTTGGCCGAAGACGATGCGTGTCACCGAGCAATCGCTAGACACCCTGCCGCTTGACGAGGCCGTGGCCCTGCTCGAGCGCTACACCGCGCCGTCGCCCACACTGGCCGAGATCGTCGCCGAATTGGGCGGCCTGGCCCTGGCGCTAACCATGGCCGGTAGTTACCTGGCGACCTACGCCAACGACCCGACGGTAACGCCGAAGACGCTGCTGGCCGAGTTGCGCGACCCAGCGTTGGCGCTGCGCAGCGAGGCATTGACGGGACGCGGCGTGGAAGCATCGCCTACCGGGCACGAGCTTCACGTGGCAAACACCTTTTTACTCAGTCTGCGACGGTTGGAGCAAATCGCTTCTCGCGGCGCGCTGGCGGTGAAGGTGCTGGCCCGCGCCGCGTGTTTTGCTCCCGGTGAGCCATTGCCGCTGTCACTGTTGCGCGCGGCGGCCGTGCGCGAAGCCCCCGACGCAAAACCAGGACTAGGACAGCGGATCAAAGCGTGGCTTAGACCCACGCCCACACCAACGTCGACAAAGCCCACATCACGGGACGTCACCGATGCACTGAATGCCTTGTACGCGGTAGGACTGCTGGAGCCGGTTGGGGACGAAACGGTGCGGCTGCACCGGCTCATCGCACGGTTCGTGGCCGAGGCGCTATCGGCCTCGGAAAACGGGGAAGGAAGCACGGAAGCAAGAGAGGGGATGATGGTAACAGCGCGGGCGGCGGTGGAGGGTGCGACCAACTCGTTGGCTTATCAGCAAAATATGACCGGTGATCCGGGGCCGCTCCACGCCTGGGTGTTGCACTTGCGCTACGTGACCGATGCTGCTTTCGACCACGAGGACAAAACGGCCGCAACACTCTGCACAAACCTGGGCTACCATCTGAAGCTAGTCGGCGACCTGCCCGGGACGCGGCGGTACTATGAGCGTGCTCTGGCTATCTCGGAGCGTATCCTCGGCCCCAACCACCCCGATACGGCGACGAGTCTCAACAACATCGGCAGCCTGCTGCTCGCTCAGGGTGACCTGGCCGGGGCGCGGCCGTACCTCGAGCGCGCCTTGATTATCCGTAGGCGCTTCCTCGGCCCCGACCACCCCTACACGGCGCAGAGCCTCAACAACCTGGGCATGCTGCTGCAAGACCAGGGCGACCTAGCCGGGGCGCGGCCGTACTTCGAGCGCGCCCTGGCCGTCCGCGCCCGCGTCCTCGGCCCCAACCACCCTGAGACGGCGACGACCCTCAACAACCTGGGCATGCTGCTGCAAGCGCAGGGCGATTTAGCCGGGGCGCGGCCGTACTTTGAGCGCGCCCTAACCGTCCGCGAGCGCACCCTCGGCCCTGACCACCCCCAAGCCACGGCGGCGGCCAATAACCTGGGCAGCCTGCTGAAAGCCCAAGGCGACCTGACCAGGGCGCGACTGCACCTCGAGCGCGCCCTGACCGTCTCTGAGCGCGTCCTCGGTCCCGACCACCCCCAAACCGCGACAGCAGCCAACAACCTGGGTCTCCTGCTGCTAGATCTGGGCGACCTGGCCGGGGCGCGGCTGCACTTCGAGCGCGCTCTGGTCGTCAGCGAGCGCGTCCTCGGCCCCGAGCACCCCGATACGGCGCGAAGCCTCAACAGTCTGGGCGGCCTCCTGCAAGCGCAGGGCGACTTGGTCGGGGCGCGGTCTTATTTCGAACTCACTCTGGCGATTCTCGAGACCAGGCTAGGGCCGGATCATCCAGGCACGAGGACAGCGCGCAGCGATCTGGCCGGTCTAGAGAAGCAGTTGCGAGGAGAACCGTAAAATCAAGGGCTTTCGATGCCCGCCAGACGGCCCTCGTCGTCATAGTCGGCGGCGATGCCCTCCGCCAGTTGTTCGGTCGTCACGGTAGTGTCAATGAATTGGATGTAAGGCGCATCTACTTCCGCATCATAGGTGATTTTCATTGGCTGTTCTCTCCTCACCAGTAAATGAGCAATACACCCTTTGCGTTCTTAGCGTCCTTCGCGCCCTTGGCGTGAGCCTCTGAAAATCAGCGAAATCTGCGGATTTCCCCTCTTACGCCGGCAACAACTCCCACGACTTCACCGCCCACCGCGCCATCATCTCCCCCCACACCCACGTCAGCCCCACCAGCAGCGCCAGCCCCACGGCCACGAACAGCCACGTCCACTGCGGGAAGCCCTGGGCCAGCAGGAAGGGCGCGAAGGCCAGCAGCGCCGCCGGCACGCCGTAGAGAATCGTCAGCAGCAGGCTGATCCAGCCGCCCCCAGCGGTGGTCATGCGCCGCGGATCGACCCAGCCCAGGTTGGCGTAGCGG
>NZ_JAYRVJ010000341.1:0-1507 GCF_041918635.1 Promineifilum sp. (SeqCode) | reverse complement strand
ATGCCCGCCGCTTTTCTCTTTCCCGGTCAGGGGTCGCAGTTCGTCGGCATGGGGCGCGACCTCTATGACGCCCACCCGGCCGCCCGCGCCCTGTTCGACGAAGCCGATGCGCGTCTGGGTTTCGCCCTGTCGCGCCTCTGTTTCGAGGGGCCGGAAGAGGCGCTGACGGACACGGCCGTGCAGCAGCCCGCGCTCTACACCACCAGCCTGGCCGCCTGGGCCGTGCTGGCCGAGCGCGGCGAAGCGAACCCGGACTACGTGGCCGGCCACTCACTGGGCGAGTTCTCCGCGCTGGCCGCGGTCGGGGCGCTGCCCTTCGCCGATGGACTGGCCCTGGTGCGGCGGCGCGGCGAGTTGATGAAACTGGCCGGCGAGCGCCAACCGGGCGGCATGGCCGCCATCCTGGGGCTGGACGCCGCGCTCGTGGCCGACCTCTGCGCCCGCGCCGCGGCCGAGACGGGCCGCTTCGTCGGCGTCGCCAACGATAACTGCCCCGGCCAGATCGTCATCTCCGGCGACGAGACAGCCCTGGCGCGGGCGATGGCCCTGTTGGGCGAAGCGGGCGCGCGCAAGGTCGTGCGGCTGCCCATCTCCATCGCCGCCCACTCGCCCCTCATGCGCAGCGTGGCCGAGGAGTTCGCCGCCGCTGTGGACGCCGCCCCACTGGCCGAGGCGCGCATTCCCGTCGTCGCCAACGTCACCGCCCGTCCCGTCTGCGTCCCCGACGAAATCTGCACCGAGCTGAAGGCGCAACTGACCTCGCCTGTGGCCTGGACCGACTCCATCCGTTACCTGAGCGGACAAGGGGTGGATACCTACCTGGAGGTCGGGCCGGGGGACGTGCTACTGGGGCTGGTCAAGCGCATCGACCGCGCCGCCGCGCGCATCAAGTTTGAGTGATGAAGAAGCAACGCAAGGGCGCCAAGACGCAAGGACGCAGGGAACTAGCTGTTGCGCCTTTGCGTCTTGGCGTCCTTGCGCTAATCCTCTTTTCGTGGGAGCCTTAGCCTATGCTGCTAGAGGGTAAAGTCGCCGTCGTCACCGGAGCGTCGCGGGGCATTGGCCGGGCCATCGCCGAGACGCTGGCTGCTGAGGGGGCCACGGTCGTCGTCAACTACCACGCCAACGCCGCCGCGGCCGAAGAAGTCGTTCAAGCCATCACTGAGCGCGGCGGGACGGCGCTGGCCGTCCAGGCCGACGTGAGCGACATGGCCGCCGCCGAGGGGCTGATCAAGCGCGCCATCGAGGTCTACGGCCACGTGGACATCCTCGTCAACAACGCCGGCACCACCCGCGACACGCTGCTGCTGTCCATGAAGGAGGAGCAGTGGGACGTGGTGCTGACGACCAACTTGAAAAGCGTCTTCAACTGCTGCAAGGCCGTGACGCGCCCCATGTTGCGGCGCAAGCAGGGCGGCCGGATCATCAACATCTCGTCCGTCTCCGGCATCGTCGGCCAGCCAGGCCAGACCAACTACGCCGCCAGCAAGGCCGGCATCATCGGCTT
>NZ_JAYRVJ010000340.1:0-1614 GCF_041918635.1 Promineifilum sp. (SeqCode) | reverse complement strand
CTCTTCACGACCTGCGGCAGGAACATCTTGCCGCTGCCGAACAGGTCGCCGACGACGTTCATGCCGTCCATCAACGGCCCCTCGATGACGTGCAGGGGGCGCTCGGCCTGCTGCCGCGCCTCTTCCACGTCTATCTCGATGTAGGCGTTGATGCCCTGCACCAGAGAATGGGCCAGCCGTTCGTTAACGGGCAGGCTGCGCCAGGCCAGGTCTTCGTGCTTCTCTTTGCCACCGCGTTGCACCGTTTCGGCGAAGGTCACCAGCCGCTCGGTCGCGTCCGTCCGGCGGTTCAGCAGCACGTCCTCGACCCGCTCCAGCAGTTCCTTGTTCATGTCTTCGTAGATCGCCAGCTGGCCGGCGTTGACGATGCCCATGTCCATGCCGGCGCGGATGGCGTGGTAGAGGAAGGCGGAGTGCATCGCCTCGCGCACCGGATCGTTGCCGCGGAAGGAGAAGCTGACGTTGCTGACGCCGCCGCTGATCAGTACGCCGGGCAATTCGGCCTTGATACGCCGCGCCGCCTCGAAGTAGGCCAGGGCGTAGGCGTTGTGCTCTTCGATGCCGGTGGCGACGGCGAAGACGTTGGGGTCGAAGATGATGTCCTGCGGTGGGAAGCCTACCTGCTCCGTCAGGATGCGGTAGGCGCGATGGGCGATGGCGACGCGGTGGTCAGCCGTCTCCGCCTGACCGTTCTCGTCGAAAGCCATAACGACGACCGCCGCGCCATAGCGCCGGGCCAGCGTGGCCTGCCGGATAAACTCCGCCTCGCCCTCTTTCAGGCTGACCGAGTTGACGATGCCCTTGCCCTGGATGCACTTCAGGCCGGCCTCGATGACGCTCCACTTGGAGGAGTCGAGCATGATCGGCACGCGGGCGATGTCAGGCTCGCCGGCGATAAGGTTTAAGAAGCGGGGCATGGCCGCCTCGGCGTCGAGCAGCCCCTCGTCCATGTTGATGTCGATCATCTGCGCGCCGTTCTCCACCTGCTGGCGGGCCACGTCGAGGGCGGCAGCGTAGTCGCCGTTCAGGATCAGCTTGGCGAAGCGGCGCGAGCCGGTGACGTTGGTGCGCTCGCCGACGTTGACGAAGTTCGTCTCTGGGCCAATGACCAGGGGCTCCAGACCGCTGAGGCGCGCGTAGGGCGGTACGTCGGGGATGCGGCGAGGCGGCAGGTCGCGGACGGCCTCGGCAAAGGCGCGGATGTGGGCCGGCGTCGTGCCACAGCAGCCGCCGACGACGTTGAGCAGCCCCTCGGCGGCATACTCGCGCAACACACCGGCCATGTACTCCGGCGTATCGTCGTACTCGCCAAACTCGTTGGGCAGGCCGGCGTTGGGGTAGATGTGGGTGTAGGTCGCCGCGACTTGCGACAGGGCGTAGGTGTGATCGCGGAAGGCCGCCGCGCCCAGCGAGCAGTTGAGGCCGACGATGAGCGGGTTGGCGTGCATGATCGAGTAGTAGATGGCCTCGGCTGTCTGGCCCGACAGGTTGCGCCCGCTGGCGTCGACGATGGTGCCGGAGATCATCAGCGGCCGTTCGACGCCCGCCTCGTCGAAGTAGCGCTGGATGCCGAAGATGGCCGCCTTGGCGTTGAGCGTGTCAAAGATGGTCTCG
>NZ_JAYRVJ010000339.1:0-5578 GCF_041918635.1 Promineifilum sp. (SeqCode) | reverse complement strand
TGCACGCCGTGGTAGAGCGTCGAGGCCAGATAGACTGACAGCAGGCTGATGCCGTAGACGGTGTAGCTGAAAAGGTGCCAGCCCGTCCCCCGCGTCGCGGCCAGGATGACCAGCACGACCAGCGCTGCCACACTGAGCGCTGCGCCGATGCCGTGCGTCACGCTATGGGCGATCTCCTCGCCGAGCGTATAATGCTCATTGACGCGCTGCATGCAGCGCTGCCGGAACGATAGGGAGGCAGTCGATTCTTCCATACCATACACTGTAAACGACGCCGCGCCGCGGCGCAAGCGCTAAAAGACCTGACAGGTGGGTGGCCGGAAGGCTCGTTTTTATCAGAGTACTGGTGGCCGCCCATCCGTCAGGGCTATCGCCAGATGCCGGGCACGTACACCATCTTGTCCAGGATGTGCACCCGCGTCATCAAGACCATCTGCCCCTCTCGTTGCAGCGTCAGCCGCGGCTGCCCGTCGCCGCCCAGCTTCATGCTGATCTCGATCTGTTCGGCCAGGCCGGGTGAGTGTCGCTCCCACGTCCCGTCGAGGGCGCGCCGGCCGTAGTGCACCAAGCCCGTAATGTCGCGGTAGACCACGTGCACCCGGCCGCTCAAATCCACCGCCAGATCGGCCTCGATCTGCCAGTCGTAATCTTCGCGTAGGAACTCGGTAGTCCAGTCATCGCCGGCCGGTTGCGCCAGCATCAGCTTGGCCGAGGAGAAGGGGGGATGGCCCCACTGTACCTGCCACTCGCTGACCAGAAGCCAAAGCTCATCGGCCGGAGCGAGCGCCGCCGCTTCTACTTGGCTGAACGGCAACGGTTGCTTCTCCCATACATTGGCCGACTGACGAACCGCGTGGATCATGTGTGGTTGGTCATCCGTGAGCACACTTGGACTATTTGGGTCGTTGTGGGTAGATCCAGTCGTCCTCATCGGCGGCAGCGGCCCGTGGTAGATCACATGCGGTCGCCTCTGACTATCAATGACTAACCATAAGCGCGCCGCATAGCGACCAGGCTGCTCCACAATCTCGGTTTGCCACACGCCTTCATCGTCACGCGTCATGTAAACGACGTTATTGGATTGTTGTATGAGAGCGATATGTGGCCGGCCGCCGCGGTCGACGCGCAGCGACGCCGAGCGTCCACCCTCGGCGATCATTTCCATCTGCCACGTGTCCTTCTCCAGACATCCAAAGAACAGCAGCGGATCGCTCCCCGCGCTGGCATAGGCGACGCAGGGCACGCCGTCCGGGGTCAGCGCCAGGTCGAAGCTCAAGTCGCCGGGAGTATACGGGGTGTAGGCGATATCGCCGAAGGCCCACGCCTCCGCCGGCCGGACGGCATAGCGCAACATGCCGGTCGCGGTGTCGTGGTATACCAGATGCGGGCGGTCGGCTGCGTCCAGCGCCAGGGCGTTGGCGTAGCCGCTGGGAGCGACGGGGTCGCTCTGCCAGTAGGGCGCGGGAATAGGCTCGTGGGGGATGGCTCCTTCCGATACAGCCAGGGCCGGAGTCAGTCCGCCCAACAGCCACAACAAGGCCAGGACGAACTTCTTCATGCCTACAGTATAATCCTCGCCGCGCGGTGGCACAATGGGCTTATAGGGCGTGCGCCCCCTCTCGATGGGTCTCCTGTCGCGTCTTCAACCAGCCATACCCACCGGTGAACGTCACCACGACGATGACCGCCAGATAGAGCCAGGCGGCCGCGCTGTTCCACGCCGGCGTCGCCGCGAACCGGGCCAGATTGACCAGTTGCAGCACGCCCAGCACCGTGTAACCGGCCATCATCGCCGGCAGCCTCGGCCAATCGTTTTCCCAGGCGGCGTGCAGGGCCAACGCGCCCATGGCGACGGCCCATCCGCCGAGCGCGCGGGCCGTTAGCGGCGTCAATTCCCACGGCCAGATGTCCATCCCCAGCGCCGGCGTCAGGAACAGAATCGCCCCCACCAGCACGCAGATGATCCCCTGAACGACCAGCAAGGCCCGATACCAACCCGGCAACGGGGCGACGCGCGGCGGGTCTGTCCCCGGCTGGCGGAGCTGGATGAGGAGCGCCAGCGGCATGACGACCGGAAAGAGCGCGTAGGCCACCAGCCACAGCCAGGCCAGAAAGCGGGTGAAGGCGGCGGGGTGGTTGAAGTGGAACCGGTCGAGGTGGAGCAGCGTGGCGATGAGCAGCAGGACGGAGATGATGAAGATGGCCGGGAAGGCGATGCGCGCCCGCGCCCAGATGGTCTGTCGCGCCGCGAGAAAGGCCAGAAAGAAAGCGCCCAGATAGGCCGCGCCCAACGTAGCGGCCGTCAGCGGCGGTTTGATCGGCCAGGCGGCCAACGTGTCTGTCCGATCCGGCAGCACGAACAGCAGCGCGATGGGAGCTACCAACACGGATGCGGCATAGAGCAGCACGCGCATAGCCGGGACGACAGGTTTGACGCCACGCGGTACAGGCACGTTCATGCCGACCTCTGCGCCGCCAGATACCGGCTGTCACGAGACGCCCGCCACCAGCCGAACCCTCCGACCAACGTAGCCGCGGCCATGAAGAGCGTGTAGACGATGGCCGAGGTTCTACCCCAGTCCAGCGTGCCGGCGAAGCGCACCAGGTTGAAAAGCTGGAGCAGCCCGAGTAGGCACAGCGCAACGGCTGCGCCGCGCAACCGCGCCCCGTCATTCTCCCAAGCCGCGTGCAGGATCACAAAGCCGATGCCCACGCTCCACGCGCCAACGGCCCGGCAGGTGAGGGGCGTCAACTCCCACGGCCACAGCGGGATGGCGCGGGCCGGCGCGATGAACATCAGCGCGCCGAACAGTAGCATTGGCGCGCCCAGCGCGACGAGCGCCAATCGATACCAGGTCGCCAGCGGCGCGAGGCGCGGCGGGTCTACCTGGGGCGGCCGCGTCTGGCGGAAGAGCGCGTAGCTGAAAAAGATGGGATCGAGGATGTAGACGAGGAGCCACACCCACGTGACGAAACGGGTAAACAGGTTGGGCGCGTCGAGATGAAAGCGGTCGAGGTGGATGAACGTCGCCAGGGTGGTCAGCGCCGTGAAGAGTATCACGCCGGGCACGGCCACCCGCGCCCGCGCCCATACCGTTTCGCGCGCGGCCAGGTAGGTCATCGGCGCGCTGGCCAGATAGCTGGCCCCCAGCACGGCGGCGGTCAGCGGTGGGTTGATTGTCCAGGCGAAGAGGGTCTCGGTGCGGGCAGGGAAGAGGAAGAGAAAGAAGCTGATCGAGATGACGAGGATGGTTGAGGCGTAAAGCATCCTGCGCATGACTGGCAGTAGCCGCGTGGCATCCGTAACCGCGCCGGTGGTCATAGAGCATACTCTCCTGTAAGCGATAGATGGCTATTCAATTGGCCCTGTGCATTGTAAATGATCGCGGCGGCGATTGGAAGAGGGGGAAATGAATATCCGGTAGGGGCGCACCTGCGTGTGCGCCCTGGGCAGACAACGCGGTGTGTGCGCCCTGGGGGCAGACACGCAGGTCTGCCCCTACGCGATGTCTACCACACGCCGGGCAGCAGCCGGTAGCGCGTCTTCTGAGCGTACTCCTGATAGCCGGGCAGCTCGGCCATCAACGTCCGATCCTCATTTGCCGTCCGCCAGATGAACAGCACGCTGCTGAGCGCCAGGGGGATCGCCATCCACCACGACGCAAAAGCCGCCGGCGAGAAGATATAGCCGAAGAGCGTGGCGCTATAGAGCGGGTGGCGAACGTAACGGTAAGGACCGGTAGTGATGACGTGCTGGCCGCGCTCCACCTCCACGCGCACCGTCGTCGCGGCGTAGGCGTTGACGAGCATCACCCAGTACGGCATGATGAGGCCGGGCAGAATTCCGATGAAGCCGGCGATCTGGAGCCACAGCGGCACGCTTGACCAGCCGAAGCGGTGATCCAGCCCGGCGACGATCAGCGTACTCAGGCCGATCGGCACAGACAGCCGGGCGAAGAGCCGGTCGAATGGCTTGGTGTTCTCCGAAGGCCGGCCGCGCTCGTTGATGATCGCCGGGTTCTTCCGGGCGACGTAGAGGCCGCCGGTGAGGATGGCGAACAGAAACAGACCGAGGTACATCCAGGCATTCCACCAGCGCAGCGTGCCGGCCGGGACAAACAGGCATAGCGCGTAGACGGCCATCATGGCGAAGACCTGGATGAAGCGGCGGCGGCCGTATTCGTTCAGGCCCTCTTGGGGTTGTTGAGCAGTTAATTGGGACATTGGCTCCTCCTGTAGCGCGGCTTGTCAACCCGCCCTACATCTTCATCATACCACACATTGCGCTCGTTCGTGGTCAGGCAATTCATTGCCGTTCTTCCCCAGAGCTTTTCAGTAGTCGGTCACAGCGTCCAGACCTGTCAGGTCTTTAGTCAACGAACCCATCCCTACCACACCCCCGGAACCAGCCGGTAGCGCGTCTGCCGCGCATACTCGCGGTAGCCAGGCAACTTTTCCTGCAACGTGGCGTCCTCCAATCGCGTGCGCCAGACGAACAGCGCGATGCCCAGCGCCGCCGGGACGAACAGCCACCACGACCCCAGGCTCAGCGCCGCGGCGACCCAGGCCAGCAGCGTGCCGCTGTACATAGGATGCCGCACGAAGCGGTACGGGCCGGTGGTGACGACGCGATGCCCCTCTTGCAGTCGTACCACCCGCGAAGCGTAGGCGTTGGTCGCCAGCACCCAACTGGCAATCGCCAGCGACGCGACCAGCAGCGCCAGGCCGGCCAGCTGGAGCGGGGCGGGCATCGTTGACCAGCCGAAGCGATGATCCAACCCGCCGACGATCAGCCCGCCGAAAATGGTCAGCGGCATAACGCGGTGAAAGCGCCGGTCAAATGCCTCCGTGTTGGTCGAACGCCGGCCGCGCTCATTGATGACCGCCGGGTTGACCGAGGCCACCCAGGCCAGCCCCAGCGTGAAGCACAGCGCGTACACGCCGAAGTACGCCCAGGCCGCGGCCCAGCGCAGCGTGCCGGCGGCCAGGAAAGCGACCCCGGCCTGCGCCGCGGTGAAGAGCAGGACGCCGAGGAACAGGCGCGCGCCGTTGCGGTTGAGCCGCGCGGCGGCCGGTTGGGTTTCAGTCAGTTCTGTCATCTCGATTCTCCAGTAACGAACCTTATACGTGAATGAATGCCGCTCGCGCGCGCTCGCGGCCGTCGGCCGTCAGCCGCAGGTCGCCGTTGCTGCGCCGCACCAGCCCCTCGCGCTCGGCCTGGCCGACGACGGTCGCGGCGAAGTTAGGCTCCCACCGCATGTGATAGTGAAGGTGATCCACGCGGCACTCGTTCGCCATCTCCGGCGTGTTCTCGTGGTTCAGCAGGTGGATAGCCAGCGCCGTCTGGGCGAACTCCCAGCGCTGCCGGGCGCGGCGCAACCCCTGGGCCGCCAGCCCGCGCTCCGGCGCGACGAGGAACACCAACAGGAACAGCACGCCCAGCACCCCGGCGATAGAGCCGGCCGGGTTGGCGTCGAGCGCCCGCGCCAGCCAGAAGCCGCCGATGGCTCCTGCCGCGGCCAGCGCCGCGCTGTAGAGCAGCATGCGGCTCAGCCGGTCGGTCAGCAGGTAGGCGGCG
>NZ_JAYRVJ010000338.1:0-2661 GCF_041918635.1 Promineifilum sp. (SeqCode) | reverse complement strand
CCGGGTCGAGCCAGCCGTCGCCGTCGCTATCGGGGATGGGCGTCGCCGGCGCACTGGGCGGCTCTACCTGAAAGCAGCCGGTAGCCGATTCGACCAGGGGCAAGCCATCGCTCCCGGCCCGATACACCTGCCACTGGTAAGTCGCCACGCCCGGCCGGAAAAAGTAGGCCACCGGCGCGGTGTAGGCCCACTCCCCCGGCGCGGTCTGATGGGCAGCGGGGTCGGCTGTGGCGAAGATCAGCGACTCGCCGGCCGGCCCCAGGCGCAGGCCGATGAACTCATTCGCGGCCGGCGCGTCGGCCCGCCAGCGCAAGGTGACCGATCCGGCATGAGGGAAACGGGACAGGTTGCCCGCGGCGCAATCGCCGGCCGGCTCCAGCAGGGTCACCGCGCCCGGCGTCCGGCCGCCGGCGTTGTAGACCGCGGCCAGCCCCAGGCCGCCGCGCACCCAACAACCGCGCGGCGGGGCGGCGATGCCGGCCGGGCAGGCGATCTCCCAATACGGCTCGCCCTCCGGCCCCGTCGCGCCGCGCCGCAGGGCGACGATGTGGGCGCGCGGCAGCACGCCCAGTTGCGTCGCGTCCGGGGCCGGGGCATCGTACACGGCCAGGCCGGTGCTGCCCAGCGGCAGCAGCGTCGGGCCGCTGAGCAGCGCCGCCGCGGCCAGGGGGGAGCCCGTCTCGTCCACCAGCCGGCCAAAATCCTCCATGGTTAGCCCGGGCGGGATGTCCCACAGAGCGCGGCCGTCCAGCGGCGGGATGACGGCCAGCGTGTGGTCGTCCAGCCCGCCGGGGGGCAGCGGCACGTCGCCGACGTGGACTGTTCCGTCGAAGTTGGCGACCCAGGTGCGGCCGGCAGCGGGGTCGTAGGCCGCGAAGAACTGCGTGCCGCTGACGATGATGACGGCGTTGGGCGTGGTCAGGGCCACAGGACCTTCGCCGGGCTCCAGTTCGCCGCTGAAGCCGCCGCGCAACAGGTGTAGACTGAGCACCCATTCTTGCAGCGGCGGCGTGTCCACCGGTTGGACGAGCAACCGATCGTACGCCTCACCCGCCAGGTCGGTGTCGGTGAATTGGGCGACGGCATCGCGCTTGAGCAGCAGTTGCATGAAGCCGCCCAGGTCGAGCAGCGCCTCGCCCGCCTCCATCACGCGCAAGCTGTCGTAGCTGTTGAAGGGGATGGTGGTATCGGGTGAGATGGTTTGCCAACTGTCGGCCGGGGGCTCAGCGATGTCGTCCAGCGAGGGAGGCGTCGTGGGCGGCTGCGGGCGCGGGCTGTACTCGATGATGGCGTGGCGGGCGCTGAGGGTGATGGGCGGCGCAACGGGGCCTGGCTCGCCGGTCGCCGCGCTGGCCGTCCCCCCTACTGCTTCCCCAGTAGGTTGACCGGGAGAGCTCTGGGTAGCCGGCAACGTCGGTATGGACTCAGGGTTCGGCCCCGTGCAGCCGATGACGATCAACACGGCCAGCAAGAGCCAGAGCGGGAAATTGACAGCGATACTTCGCCGGAGAAACTGCTTACGGCGCGTGTTCATGTCAGACCCCTTTCAACTTCCTCTCACCAAGATAGTGACTCAGCCATTCCACCAGTAAGACGAGCATCGGCAACAGCACGCCCGCCATGAAGATGAGCAGCAACGGGGGCGGCCCGTTGTAATCGCCCAGTGCGGCCCCGCCGCCCAGGAGCGTCACGACCAGATAGCCCGCGGTGAGAACCAGACCGCAAGCCAGGCCCACACCCAACGGCCACAACAGTCGAGTCGGCGCCGACTCGCGCCCCAGGCCGGCGACGATTCCCCACAGACCACCCAGAGCCAGGATCAACAGGTAGTTCGCGCCCGGCGCGGCCAGGTTGAGCGTGAAGAAGACCAGGCCATAGATGCCGGCCCCCAGCATCCCGGCGGCCAGCCGGCGGCGGCCGGGCTGTAGACCGACGCGGGTCAGTGTCCCGTCGAAGAACGGCCCGTAGAGCAGGCCGGCGATGGCCCCAATGACGAGGGACGGAGCCATCAGCAGCGGGACGTTGAACGTTGGCCCCAGCCCGAGCCAGCGGGTCAGGAGGAGGTAATTGGGTAGGCCCAAGCCGAACACGCCGGCGGCCATCGCCAGCAGCGAGTCCACCCACCGCCGGTCTTCCGCCCAGCGGGAGGCGTCCAGGAAGCGCTTCATCCCGCCGCTGAGCGGAAGGCGGCTGGCGCTCAGGCGTTGGTCGGCGATGGCCAGCGCGGAGGAGCGCCAGAGGTAGGCGCGGTTGTGCCGGTGGCCTTCCCACTGATCGGCCGCTCTGGCCAGCTCACGGCGAAAATGCAACTGCTCGCGGCTGCCATCAATACATTCGCACAACGCCGGCCAGTCCCGGATGAGCGCCTCATGGGCCACCTGGACAGTATCGCTGTCAACGGTGATGAGCCGGGCGTCGGCCAGTGCGTCCAGAACATCGGCCACGACCCCCGGCTCACCCAGCGCATCCATCTCGGCGCGCGAGGCGGTGCGGCGCGTGTCGGGCGAGCCTTTTTCGCCGGGCTCGGTCAGCAGCAGGAAGACACGCCGCACCAGGTCTTGGCGCTCGACGGGCAAGCGGGCGAACGTCTCCTCGGCCAGGGCAACAATAGCGCGTTCGACGCCGCCGGCCTCCCGGTAGCCGCGCAGGGTCAAGACATTT
>NZ_JAYRVJ010000337.1:0-10861 GCF_041918635.1 Promineifilum sp. (SeqCode) | reverse complement strand
GGCATCGCTGGCGACTTCCCCATCTGCGTCGTGCCGATGCTGCACCAGGACATGGGCCAGACGGACGTGCCGCTGTGGGGCTACTTCTGCCAGATCGGCGACTCGACCACCAGCTACGGCTCCTACTCCGGGGCCGTGCCCAATGAGAAGATCACCTGGGGCAAGCTGGGCGTGTCCACGCCCAAGTACATGATCGAGTCGGACGCGACGATTGTGGCGCCGTTGATCTTTGCGTTGGTGATGGAAGAATAAGAGCAAGAATCCGCAGATTTCGCAGATTACGCAGATTAGGAAACGGGAGACCTGACAGGTTTTGAAGAACCTGTCAGGTCTTTTGCGTTTGGGGTGATAGTATAGTTGGATGGACGATGACCGAGAATGGAAAGTGGTACACGCGCTGGACGGGTATGAGCCGGAGATTGGGACGCTGCTGTGGATGCTGGAGGACGGGCGCGGGCGGCTGAAGGAGGGGCTGGCGGGCATCGAGGCCGCCAGGGAGGGAGCCATCCTCCACTGGTCTCCGCGGCCGGGGGTGAACAGCATTGGCACGCTTCTCTACCACATCGCCGCCGTGGAGACGGACTGGCTGTTTGAAGAAGCGCTGGCCGACTACACGCCCGCAGCGCCCGTCGCCTGGCCGGACGCGCTGCTGCCCCATGACATGCGCGACCAGCAGGGGGAATTGACGCGCGTACCGCATGAGGCCTTGGCCGCCCATCTCGGACGGCTGGACGCCATTCGCGCCATTCTGCTCGATGCGTTCAAGGGGATGTCCCTGGTCGAGTTCCGCCGGCCGCGCCGCCTGGAGCGCTATGACGTGACGCCGGAGTGGGTGTTGCACCACCTCATCCAGCACGAAGCGGAGCACCGCGGCCAAATCCTGGAGCGCCGCGCGGAAGCGGAGCGATATCTCGATCAGTAAAAAAGTGGGGGTGGTCAGAACCACCCCACTTTTTTACTGCCCCTTAATCGCCGTCCACACCTCATCATAAATAAACACCGCGTCCCCCACATCCTCCAACCATTGCAGCTTCTCCCGCACTTCCGGCGGGGGGTAGATGCCGGGGTTATTGAGAATTTCGGGGTCGATGAATTCCTCGGCGGCTACGTTGGGGCTGGGGTAGAAGGTGAAGTTGGTGATGGCCGCGGCCACCTCCGGCTCCATCAGGTAGTTCATGAAGTGCTGCGCCGTCGCCTGGCGCTGGCTGCTGGCGGGGATGCAGACGTTGTCCTGATAGCGCACCGCGCCCTCGACCGGCACGGCGAACAGCCAGTTGCCCGTACCCGCTTCTTCGTCGAAGGTCGTCCAGAAGGCCTGGGCCGTGTCGCCGCTCCAGGCGTGGGACAGGACGATCTCGTCGCTGACCATGAGCGTGCTGTAGTAGTCCTCGCTGTTGAACGTCTTCCAGTACGGCTTGGCGCTCAGGATCAGGTCGCGCGCCTCTTCCAGTTGAGCGCGGTCGGTGGTGTTGGGCGAGTGGCCCAGGTAGAACAGCGCCGCGGCGATCAGCTCGCGCTGGTCGTTCAGGACGTTGATGCCGTCGGGGCTGAACTGCTCCAGCTTCGCCGGGTCGAACAGGTAGGCCCAACTGGCCGGCGCTTCTTCGAAGCCGGGGTGGCCGGCGCGGTAGCCGATGCCGGTCACGCCCCACTGGTAGGGGGTGCAGAAGCGGTTGCCGGGATCATAGGGCGGATCCTTGAACTCCTCGCCGATGTTGGCGAAGTTGGGCATGGCCGACACGTCGATCTCGGCCAGCAGGCCCAACTCGATCATCTGCGCCACCATGTAGTCAGACGGGAAGATCACGTCATAGCCGCTGGCCCCGGCCTGGAGCTTGGTCAGCAGGTCTTCGTTGGAGGCGAAGGTGTCGTAGACGATGGTGACGCCGTAGCGCTCTTCGTAATCGCGCAGCACCTGCTCATCGATGTAATCTTCCCAGTTGTAGACGCTCAACTCGGCGTCTAACTGAGGCTCGCCGGCAGTTTCGCCGCCCGTCTCCGGCGCGGCCGTCGGCTCCTGGACCGCGCCGGGGCCGCCGGCCGGCCCGCCGCCGCATGCGGCCAGGGCTAATAGCAGGAGCATGACAACGCTTAGTCTCTTCATCTTGATTCTCCTTCGGCAGGGGAGCGGGGGAGCAGGGGAACAGGGGAGAGAAAAGCACCCCTGCACCCCCGCCCCCCTGCTCCCCCGCCCTTATTTCCTCTGCAACAACAACGAAATCACCACCAACACCGTCGATCCCAACAGCATCAGCGTCGAGATGGCGTTGACCTCCGGCGTGACGCCGAACTTGATCATCGAGTAGACGCGCACGGGCAGCGTCGTCGAGCCGGGGCCGGCCACGAAGAAGGTGATGACGAAATCATCCAGCGACAGGGTGAAGGCCAGCAGCGCGGCCGAGACGATGGCCGGCATGAGCAGCGGCAGCGTCACCCGGCGGAAGGTCGTCCAGGCGTTGGCCCCCAGGTCGGCCGCCGCCTCCTCCAGCGCGCGATCCATCTCCGCCAGCCGGCCGCGCACAACCACGGCGACGAACGAGATGTTGAAGGCCACGTGGGCTACCAGGATGGTGTAGCGGCTGAGGGGCACGGCCACCAGGACGAAGAACAACAGCGTGGACAGGGCCATGACGATGTCGGGGATGATGATCGGCAGGTACATCGTCGCGTCGTAGGCCAGCTTACCGCGGAAGCGGTAGCGCTCCAGAGCCATGGCCCCCAATGTGCCCAACACGGTGCTGATGGCCGTCGACCAGAAGGCCACCCACAGGCTGACCTGGAACGAGTTGATCAGCGCCCGGTCATTCAGCAGTTCGGCGTACCAGCGCGTGCTGAAGCCCGTCCACACGCCGACAACCTGATTGCGGTTGAAGGAGTAGATGATCAGGATCAGGATGGGCAGGTACAGGAAGAGAAAGATGCCCGCGGCCAGCAGCGTCAGGGCGTTGCTGTGGAAGGTGCGGCGGATGTCGCGGCGGGCGGCGCGCGGGGCGGTCAGCGCCTGCGTGCGCGTCCCGGCGGCAGTCGCGGTAGGCGTGGTCGTCGTCGTCATCGCCCCTCCTGGCGGCGCTCGGCCTCGGCCGTGGCGCGGAAGTAAACCAGCGTCGCCGCCAGCATGACGGCCATCATGATGAAGCTGAGCGCCGAGCCGAACGGCCAGTCGCGCACCGTCATGAACTGCTGTTGCAGCAGGTTGCCCAGCAACGAGACCTTGGCCCCGCCCATCAGGTCGGGCGTGACGTAGGCCCCCAGCGACGGGATGAAGACGATGATCGACCCGGCGATGATGCCCGGCAGGCTGAGCGGCAGCAGCACCCGCAGGAAGCGCTGGCGGGCGTTGGCCCCCAGGTCGGCCGCCGCTTCCAGCAGCGTCCAGTTCGTCTTTTCCAGATTGCTATAGAGCGGCAGCACCATGAAGGGCAGGTAGCCGTAGAACAGCCCCAGCAGCACCGCGCCGGGCGTGTAGAGCAATGGCAGCGGCCGGGCCGTCGCCTCGGCCAGCCAGCCGAAGGCCGGGAGCTGGGTCGCGATGACCGTCGCCGCGTCGTGGAAGCTGCCCGTCCAGGCGCTGTTGATCAGCCCCGAATCGCGCAGGATGAGCATCCAGGCGTAGGTGCGCACCAGGAAGTTGGTCCAGAACGGGATCATGACCAGGAAGATCCACAGGTTGCGGCGGTGGGCGGGCTGGCGGGCGATCCAGTAGGCCAGCGGAAAGCCGAACAAGAGGCACAGGGCCGTGTTGAGCAGGGCCAGCCAGGCCGAGCGGCCGAAGATGCGCAGGTAGATGAAGTCGCCGCCGACCCGGCTGAAGACGCGGGCGTAGTCGTCGAAGAGCGCGCCCAGGTTGCTTAGGCTGAACGGCGGGTAGGTGACCGTGCCCAGGCGCGTCCGCTCGCCCAGGCTGACGAAGAAGACGATAGCCAGCGGGACGATGAAGAAGACCAGCAGCCAGAACGCCGCCGGATAGGCCAGCGACCAGGCGGCGTTGCGCGTCAGCAGGAAGCACAGGAAGCCGCCGACGGCCGTCAGCAGCAGCAGGCCGTAGAACTCGCGGAACAGGGCGTAGTAGATCAGGCCGCCAACCAGGGTAGCGGCGGCATAGACCAGGCCCACCGCCCGCCCCCAGCCCGCCCCGCGCAGCAGCCCGGCCGCGCCGGCCAGCGCCCCGGCCAGCAGCAGCCCGTACAGCCCATAGGCGATGAGCGGCGACGCCTGCGCCAGGACAAGTTCGGCGGGATAGGGTGTCCAGTTGAAACGGCTGAAGGTGGCCCAACGGAAAAGGAGGAAGGCCCAGAACGCGGCCTGGAAGAGGAGAACGATAGCCGCGACCTGCAGGAAAGCGTCGCGGCCGCGGGTCATCGGTGCGGAAGCCGGCGGCGGACTCAGCCGGGATTCAGTCGTGACAGCCATCGGCTCCTCCTGCTGTTGTGGAATCGGCCGCCGCCGTGGTGTTTGTGCTTAAGCGACATATTGAACTCCCTCGCTCGTAGGGGCAGGTTTGAAACCTGCCCCTACACCTCAGTCAACTAGAATCTGCGCATTCTCGGCCGCCCACTGGACGTAGACGCGGCTGCCCACGTCAAACGGCAGGTCGTAGCGCGAGCCATAGTTCTGCTGGCGAACGACGAGCGACGCGCCCCCCTCCAGCGTGACACGGAAGCGCGTATCCGTGCCGATGTAGAACGCCTCGTCGAGCACGCCATCCAGCACGACGTTCTCCGGCTCGGCCAGCAAAAACTCCTTCATGTCCACCGCGCCGGGCATCTTGGCCCCCAGGATGCGCTCCAGTTCTTCGGCCTCCAGGCCGCTCTCGGCCTTCAGCACGTCCACCTTGCCCTGCGGGTAGAGGTTGATGCGCTCCGGGCGCAGCGTCAGCGTCACCGCCTGACCAAGTTGCAGGTCGTGCCCCTCGTCGGCGGCCAGGACGGGCACGTTGCCTTGCAACATCACCATCGGATGCTCTTCTTCCGTCTCCAGCCGGCAGACAGATGCCGGCAGGAAGTTGGTCTCGCCGATGAAGTCGGCCACGAAGCGATTGACTGGCCGCTCGTAGACCTCGTGGGGCGAACCGACCTGCTGCAAGACGCCCTCGTGCATGACGCCGATGCGGTCGGACATCGCCATGGCCTCTTCCTGGTCGTGGGTGACGTAGACGAAGGTGATGCCCACTTCGCTCTGGATGTGTTTCAGTTCGATCTGCATCGCCTTGCGCAGCTTCAGGTCGAGTGCGCCCAGCGGCTCATCGAGCAGAAGCACCTGCGGCCGGTTGACCAGGGCGCGGGCCAGGGCCACGCGCTGCTGCTGGCCGCCGGAGAGCTGCTTGGGCTTGCGCTCGGCCATCTGGGGCAGGCGAACAAGCTCCAGCGCTTCGGCCACGCGCTGCTTGATCTCCGGCGCGGCCAGCTTCTGCATCTCCAGGCCAAAGGCCACATTCTGGGCCACGGTCATGTGGGGGAAGAGGGCGTAGTTCTGGAAGACGGTGTTGACCGGCCGGCGGTGGGCGGGGATGCCTTCGACGTGCTGGCCGCTGATGAAGATCTGCCCCTCGGTCGGCTGCTCGAAGCCAGCGATCATGCGCAGCGTCGTCGTCTTGCCGCAGCCGCTGGGGCCAATCAGCGAGAAGAATTCGCCGTCGCGAATCTGGAGGCTGAGATCGTCAACGGCGATATAGTCGCCAAAACGCTTGGTGACGTCGCGGAGTTCCACGCGGAACGAATCTGTCATAGCCCACTCTCCCTGCGGCGTTTATCCCGCTATGACATGGCCGGCTTTGTCGCTCGCCCTACGCGGGCCAACGCTCAGCGAAAAAAAAGCCCGGCGCCGCCCCCTTGTCGGTGACTGCCCCAGAACTTCGCGCTGGTCACTATTCGCCGCCACCCACCCGGCCTCTGATGGAACTGATTCGCCCATAGGTGGCTTGCGCTCTTGTAATGACGCCGTTACCATACACGGATTGCGGTGGAATGGCAATAAAGCTAAAAAGAGTCTCACGCAAAGACCCGAAGTCCGCAAAGAAGCTACCCTTCTTTGCTTAGCGTGCTTTGCGTCTTTGCGTGAGATCTTCTTTCAAGGAGAAAAGACGATGCTCTATGGCTTTGCGGGCAAGGTTTTGCACGTGGACCTGACCAACCACCAGTTGACCATCGAGCAGCCAGACGAGGCGTTCTACCGCCTCTATCCGGGCGGCAGCCTGATGGGCCTCTACTACCTGTGGCGCAACACGCCGCCGGGCATTGACGCCTTTGATCCGCGCAACACCCTGACCTTCGCCCTGAGCGCGCCGACCGGCCTACCCGTCAGCGGCCAGAGCCGCTGCACCGCCACCTGCAAATCGCCCACGACCCGGGCCGCGGCCGACAGCCAGGCCGGCGGCTTCTGGCCGGCCGAGCTCAAGTTCGCCGGCTTCGACGCCATCGTCGTGCGCGGCGCGTCGGCCACGCCGGTCTACCTGTGGGTGAACGACGGCGCGGCCGAGTTGCGCGACGCCGCGCACCTGTGGGGCCGTTTCACCCACGACGTGGACACGCTGCTCAAGGATGAACTGGACGACGAGAAGATCGAGATCGCCCAGATCGGCCCGGCGGGCGAGAAGCTATCCATGTTCGCCGCGGTCATGAACATGAGCAACCGCGCCTGGGGCCGGACGGGCATCGGCGCGGTCATGGGCAGCAAGAAGCTGAAGGCCATCGCCGTGCGCGGCACGCTGCCGGTGACGCCGGCCGACAAAAAGGCCATCGTCGCCCTGTCGCGGCGCGGCGCAAAGCTGCTGCCCGGCAGCGACGTTGAGAGCCTGGGCCGCTACGGCACAGCCGACACCGTCATGGGCCAGCAGGGCGCGGGCGGCCTGCCCACGAACAACTGGGACAGCGGCGTGATGGGCATCGCCGACGCCGAGGCCATCAGCGGCGAGCGGCTCTACCTGGACTTGCTGCGCGGCGCGGCCGAGGGACAACAGGACAAGCTCGGCCGCGACACCTGCTACGCCTGTATCGTCCGCTGCAAGCGCGTCGTCGAGGCGGAGTACCGCGAGCAGGCGGTCATCCCCGAGTACGGTGGGCCGGAGTACGAGACGCTCTCGACCTTCGGCTCCTATTGCGGCGTGGGCGATCTGCGGGCCATCACCTACGCCAACCAGCTCTGCAACCAGTACGGCGTGGACACCATCTCCTGCGGTGCGACGCTGGCCTGGGCCATGGAGTGCTTCGAGACGGGCGTGCTGACCATCGAGGAGACGGACGGCATCCCGCTGCGGTATGGCAACGCCGAGGCGATGATCGCCATGCTGGATAAGACGCTCAAGCGCGAGGGGTTTGGCGACATGCTGGCCGAGGGGTCGGCGCGGGCGGCCGAGCGGCTGGGCAAGGGGCAGGAGTACGTGCTGACGGTGAAGGGGCAGGAGTTGCCGGCCCACATGCCGCACGTCAAGCGCAGCATGGCCCTCATCTACGCCGTCAACCCCTTCGGGGCCGACCATCAGAGCAGCGAGCACGACCCGATGTATCACCCGAAACTATACGATGGGACGCCGGACGCGCCGGGCTACAAGCGCTACCTGGCCCAACTCGGTCTGGTCACGCCGACCGCGCCCAAGGCGATGAACCCGGAGAAGGTCGAGTTCGCGCTGAAGACGCAGTACAACTACAGCGCCGCCGACACGATGGACGTGTGCCAGTTTGTCTATGGCCCGTCGTGGCAGCTCTACGGGCCGCAGGACATGGCCGACCTCATGGCCGCGGCGACGGGCTGGGACGTGACGGTGGACGACATCCAGGCGATGGGCCGCCGCCGGCTGAACCTGATGCGCGCCTACAACGCCCGCGAGGGGCTGACCCGCGACCATGACACGCTGCCCAAGAAACTGTTCAAAAAGCCGCTCAGCGGCGGGCGCTCCGATGGCATCGTGCTGGATCAGGCCGAACTGGATTACGCCATCACGACCTATTTCGAGCAAGCCGGCTGGGACGTGGAGACGGGCGTGCCGCGGCGGGGGACGCTGGAGGAAGTGGGGCTGGGTTGGGTGGCGGAAGAGTTAGGGATCTAGGGACTTAATCGCACCGCTCCGCCGTGGCTAAGAGAGGTAATCGAGAATGGAGCATCTCTTAATCCGCGTGGTTAACTTTTCTATCGTCGCCCCCTACCCATTGCGCGTCGTGTTCGAAGATGGCACGGAACAGACCATCGATTTTGAGCCGATCCTAATAGGACGACGCACTGCCTCTACTCGCCCCCCAAAATCTCAGTTACCACATCGTCTAGCTCCAGCCCCGCCCCGGCAGCCAACTTAGCCTCCACCTCCGCCGGCTCGAGCGTCACCGTCGCCAGCGCGTCGTTGATGCCGACCTGCTTCTGGTTGGGCGTGCTGGGGTGTTGACGGGCCAGGCCGAGCAGCGCCAGCGCCCGGCCGGTTTCGCCCTCCTTCAACATCACCTCGGCCAGAGGGACGAGGGCAGCCAACTGGAGCGGGACCGCCCCCACCTGCCGCGCCAGGCGGATACACTCCACCGCGAAGCGCCGGCTTTCAGCCAACTGGTTCAATGAACTGTAGGCATCGGCCAGATTGTGGGCGTCAATCGCCATCATCTCGGTCATCCCGAGCTCCTGATCCACCTCGAAGGACGCGCGATAGTGCGCTACCGCCCCGGCGAAGTCGCCGGCGTACTGCTTGGTCGCCCCCAGATTGGCCTGGCTTTTAGACTCCTGCGCCCGGTCGCCGATCTGTCGCGCCAGGGCGATACAGGTCTCGAAGTGGCGGATCGAGTTGTCGAAGTCGCGCCGTATCCCGGCGGCGACGCCCATGGCCCGGGTCGCGCCGATCTCCAGCGAGACGTCGCCCAACTCGCGGGCCAGGCGGACAGCCTCGTTGGCGTACTGGTCGGCGGCGTCGAGATCGCTCACTTGCCAGCGGCGAGTAGCCAGGTTGATGAGGACGCGCGCCAGCGTCACGCCGCCGACCTGACGGGCCAGGGCCAGCGCCTCCGCCAGCAGGTCATCCACCTCGGCCACCCGCCCCACACTGGTGGCGACCATTGCCGTCCAGCTGAGCGCCTCTGCCTGGGCCTGAACGTCGCCGCCGGCGCGGGCCAGGGCCAGCGCCCGTTCCAGCGCGCCGGCCGCCGCCGGGAAGTCGCTCAGCTTAAAACACACCTCGCCTAGCTTCAGGTAGTGAGCCAGCGATTCGCCCGGCGCTGCTCCGGTCCGCTCGCGCAGGGCCAGGGCGCGCTCGAAGGCCGCTCGCGCCGGACGGAAGGCGCTGGCCCGCAGCGCTTGCTCGCCCGACTGCTGCTGGTAGTCGGCGGCGCGGCCGAATTCACCGGCCTGGACGAAATGCTCGGCGATGAGGCCCAGGTATTCGCCGATACGCTCGCCGGCATGCGCTTCCAGCCAGCGGGCGACGCGGCCGTGGAATTCGGCGCGGTAGCGCAGCAGCACGGTCTCGTAGGCCACGTCGCGCAACAGGGCGTGCTTGAAGACGTACTCATTGGCCTCGGCGAAGGAGGAGCGCTCGCGGCGGAAGATAAGCTCCCGGTCGCGGACAGCTTCCAGCGCCGGGCCGACCTCCATCCCTCGGGCGTAGGACAGATCGGCCACCGCGTCATCCCAAAACAACCGGCCGACGACGGCCGCCCGCTGCAACGCCTCCCGCTCCGGCTGTGGCAGGCCGTCCAGGCGCGCTTGCAGCAGGCCGGTCAACGTCGGCGGCACTTTCACGTCGGCCAGCTTCTCCGCTCTAATGTGCCAGCGCTCTTCTAGAGCAGGGGAGCGGGTGGGCAGGGGGGCAGGGGAGAAAGAGTTGCCCAGAAGAGCCTCGTGCTCCCCTGCTCCCCCGCTCCCTTGCACCCCTGCTCCTCCACGCTCAATCACCCCCTGATCGATCAGCATCTTGATGAGTTCCTCGACGTAGAACGGGTTGCCCTCGGCGGCACCGACGACCAGATCGCGCAGCGAGTCGGGCACGTTGTCCGCGCGCCGCAGAATCTCGTTGACCAGTTCCTGGCTGGCGCGGCGAGAGAGCGGCGTCAGGTTGACGCGCTTGAACGCACGTCGCCCTTCGCCCCAATGCGGCCGGCGCTCGAAGAGGCTGGGCCGGGTGAGGGCGACGACGAGCAGGTGCGCCTCCGGCAGCGTCTCGGCCAGTCGCGCCGCCAGATCGAGCGAGGAGTCGTCGGCCCAGTGAATGTCCTCCAGGAAGAGCAGCACCGGCCCGCCCACGGCCAGCATCCGGACGTAGCGCGTCAGATGGGCGCGGGCCACCACGCCGAAGTCCGCGCCGCCCAGCAACCCTTGCACCGCTTCACTGGCCGAGAAGTCGAAGCCCAGCCAGTGGCCGACCACGTCAGCCTGATCCGCCTCCAGCACGCCGGCCATCCCGGCGCGGAACTTGTCCAGAGCCACGGCCGCCGTGTCGCTGTCGAGAATCTGGAAGCGAAAGGCGAACAGATCGCGGAAGAGGCTGTAGGGCACGTTCTGCAAGTTGGGCGTTGCCCGGCCCTTGAAGTAGCGGATCGTCTCCGGGCGAAGCTCCAGCCAGTTGTTAAACTCGTAGAGTAGGCGGGACTTGCCCACTCCCGCCTCGCCGACCACCGTCACAACCGAGGTTTCGCCTGCCTCCAGCGCGTCGCTGTACGCCTCGCGCAGCAGGCCAAGCTCGCTGTCCCGGCCGATCATGCGCGTCTCGATACCCTCAACGCCGCGCGTCGCCATGCGGAAGGCGCGCGGCTTAGCCCGTAGCACCACGTAGGTCTGCACCGGCCCTTCGACGCCCTTGACCGTGATGGGGTCGCGCGGCTGCACGTCGAAGACGCCGCGGACGTGGCGATACGTGTTATGAGAGATGAGGATCGTCCCCGGTTCGGCGGCGCTT
>NZ_JAYRVJ010000336.1:0-3441 GCF_041918635.1 Promineifilum sp. (SeqCode) | reverse complement strand
TCGGCGGTTCATGACCCAGCCGACGCCCTACGTTGACGCCCGCCAACTGACGAAAGTGTACCGGACGCCGGCTGGCGACTTCCCGGCGCTGCGCGGCATCGACATCCAGGTCGAACGGGGCGAGTTCATCGCCGTCATCGGTAAGTCCGGCAGCGGCAAGTCCACGCTCATCAACCTGCTGACCGGTATCGACCGGCCCACCTCGGGTGAAATTCTCATCGGCGGCGAGCCCCTCCATACCTTCAACGAGGAGCAGATGGCCGGCTGGCGCGGCCGGAACCTCGGCATCGTCTTCCAGTTCTTTCAACTCCTGCCGACACTGACGCTGGTCGAGAACGTCATGCTGCCGATGGACATCAACCGGCTCTACCCGGTCAGGGAGCGACGGGAGCGGGCCATGCATCTGCTGGAGATGGTGGAGATGGCCGACCAGGCCCGCAAGCTGCCGGCGGCCGTCTCCGGCGGCCAGCAGCAGCGCGTCGCCATCGCCCGCGCCCTGGCCAACGATCCCGGCCTGATCGTCGCCGACGAGCCGACCGGCAACCTCGACTCGCGCACGGCCGAGAGCATCTTCAGCCTCTTCACCCGGTTGGTGGCCGAGGGCAAGACCATCATCATGGTCACCCACGACGAGGCCCGCGCCGCGCGCACCGACCGCTCGGTGATGATCGCCGATGGCGAGGTGGTCAACGAGCACGTCACCCGCGCCCTGTCGGCCCTGAACTACGACCAACTGGCCGAGGTGCAGCGCCGCGTGGCCCCCCAGACGTTCCCGCCGGGCAGCGTCATCGTCCGGCAGGGCGAGCCGGGCGAGCACTTCTACATTCTGACCGGCGGCCAGGCCGAGGTGTGCATGGTGCAGCCGGACGGCCGCGAGGTGCGCGTCGACCATCTGCGCGCCGGGCAGTATTTCGGCGAGATGGCGCTGCTCGGCCAACGGCCGCGCCGGGCGACGGTGCGCGCCGCGGCCGACGCGCCGGTGGAGGCGGTGGCCCTCGACAGTGAAAGCTTCAACCGGCTGATCGCGGAGTCGCCGTCGCTGCGCGAGGAGTTACAGCGCATCATTAGCCTGCGCGAGGTGCAGAGCCAGGTGGACGCCCTGCGCGACATCGGCCGCGACGAACTCGAAGCGCTGGCCGCCGCCGCCGGTACGGGCGGGTTTCAAACCCGCCCCTACGCGCCGGGCGAGACGATTATCCACCAGGGCGCGCTGGGCGAGACGTTCTACTTCATCCTGGAGGGCGAGGTGGCGGTCTTCGTCGCCCGCGACGCGGGGCGGGAGGAGCAGATCGATCATCTGGGGCCGGGCCGCTACTTCGGCGAACTGGCCCTGCTGGGCAGCCGGCGGCGCACGGCCACCGTCCGCGCCGTGGGACAGGAGAGCGTCCGCTTGCTGGAGTTGGACGCGGCGGCGTTCGAAAAGCTGACCCAGCTTTCGCCGCGCTTCGCCCAGGACGTGCGCGAGGCTGCCGCTGACCGTCGGACGCGGGTGGACGGCGAGGGCGTATGAGCACCCTGTGGCTGAAGACCCTGCGCGACCTGTGGCTCTTCAAGGCGCGCACGCTGCTGGTGGTGCTGGCTATCGCCGTGGGCACGGCGGCCGTCGGCGTGTCGGCCACCAGCCTGGTCGTGTTGCGGCGCGACCTGCGCGACGGCTACCGGAACACCAACCCGGCCCATGCCATCCTCGACACATCTCCCTTCGACGTGGCGTTGGCCGAACAGGTCGCCAAGCTGCCGGAGGTGGTCGAGGCCCAGGCCCGCCGGCGCACCGAGGCGCGCCTCGTGCTGGACGATGGCTCGATCCGCCCACTGAGCCTGTGGACGATCCCCGACTTCGCCGGTCTGTTCGTCGGCACGCTCGCCTCCGAACCGGGCGCGAACGTCCCGCCGCCATCGGGGGCGCTGCTGCTGGAGCGCTCCGCCCGTCCCGGCCTGCCGCTCGAACAGGGCGACGCCGTAACCGTCCGTCTGAGCGACGGCGACGTGTTTAGGCTGCCGGTCGCGGGGTTCGTCAACGACCTATCGCAAGCGCCCACGACAGTGCAACCCACCGTCTATGGCTATCTGAGCGACGACACAGCGGTGCGGCTAGGCCTGCCGGCCGAGTACAACCAGCTACACCTGACCGTGGCCGCGGCTAATCCCGATCGGGCCGCGGTCGAGACGGCCGTCACCGCCGTGACCGAATGGCTGGAAGATGAAGGGGTGGCCGTGCTGCGCGCTGGCATCCCGGAACCGGGCGTCCACCTGATGCAGGGCAACGTCGATACCGGCCTGCTGATGATCGGCATCCTGGGCGGGCTGACGCTGTTGCTCAGCGCCTTCCTGGTGACCAACGTCATGTCGGCCGTCATCGCCCAGCAGGTGCCACAGATTGGCGTACTGAAGGCGCTCGGCGGCGGGCGGGGGCTGGTGCTGCGCCAGTACGGCCGGATGGTGGTCATCTTCGGCGGGTTGGCGCTGCTGCTGGCCGTGCCGCTGGGGCTGTGGGGGGCCTACTTCCAGTCCACCTTCCTGGCCGGGCAACTCAACTTCGACATCCCCTCGTTCGGGTTGCCGGCGATGACGTTGCTGGTGCAGGTGGCCGGCGCGCTACTGGTGCCGGCCGTCGCCGCGCTGTGGCCGGTGCGGGCGGCGGCCAACATGACCATCCGCGAGGCGTTGGGCGGGCAGGGCATCGGCGCGCTGGCCCGGAGCGGGCTGCTGTCGCGCCTGGACGGGTTGCCCCGGCTGGCCGCGCTGGCCTTGCGCAACGTCGCCCGGCGCAAGGTGCGGCTGGGACTGACGCTCATCGCGCTCAGCCTGGCCGGGGCCATGTTCATCGCCACCTTTGGCCTGCGTCTGGGACTGTATGAGGCGGTCGAAATCCTGGTCAGCGAGTTCCCCTACGACGTGCAGATCGACTTCGCCGCGCCGGAGCCGGTGAGACGCCTGGAGCGGGAGGCGGCCGGCATCGCGGGCGTGGAACGGGTGGAGGCGTGGGGCGTGGCCGACGCGCGGCGAGTCTACCCGGATGGGCGCGTCGGCAGTAGCTTTCCTCTGTATGGCGTGCCGCCGACGACGGCGATCGCTGCCTTCGCCAACCGCGCCGGGCGCTGGCTGTCGGCTGGGAATGGCGCCGGTGGTACGGGCGGGTTTCAAACCCGCCCCTACGAGGTCTACATCAACTATGAGACCGAGAAGCTGACCCACCGCCCGGCTGTCGGCGACGAGTTGGCGCTGAAGCTCAACGGCGACCGGGAGCGCGAGACGCAGCTGATCGGCATCAGCCTGCGGCCGTTCGAGGCCGGGGCCTACATGGCCTACGCCGACTTTGAGCAAGCCACCGGCGTGCGCGGGCGGGCCGGGCGGCTGGTGGTGTACCTGGACGGCGACGATCCTGCCCGGCAGACGGCCGTCGCCGCCGAGCTGGTCGCGCGCTACGAGGCGGCGGGGATG
>NZ_JAYRVJ010000335.1:0-17573 GCF_041918635.1 Promineifilum sp. (SeqCode) | reverse complement strand
CCCTCGACGGCGACGAGCCTCAACAACCTGGGCGTGCTCTGCTATGACGAGGGCAATCTGCCGGACGCCGCCGCCTACATGCGCCGGGCGCTGGCGATCCGCGAAAGGGTTCTCGGCCCGCAACACCCCGATACCCGCCAATCCCGCGCCAACCTGGATGCCATCGAGGCGGCGATGGGCGAGGATTGAATCAATGGCTATGGGTGAAAACGGAGGAAACGGATAGAGGCGCGCTGGCGATTGGCCTCCATCGTTGAGTGCGGGGTGATGCGTATTGACAAATGAAACCGGATATGACCGGGGTAGGGGCGGGACAACCGGCGCGACGACCCTCATCCATTCACCGGAATGTGGGTCGCCGGTTGTCTCGCCCTCTGGAGCGGCGCGCGACCAGTCAGAGGGGCGAGACAACGCGGCAGCGACAGGGTTCTGCAAGACGAGACCATTCGGCCGTGTTGTCCCGCCCCTACGCGTCCTATATCCGGGTCTATTTGTCAAAACGTATCAACCCGCGCTCAACCAGCCAGCCCGGCTTCGAATAGTTCGAGCTGTTCAGACCACCGCCGCCAGCGCCGCCAGCCCCAGGCCGTCATAGTACCACCGGCCGCTGCCGGCCCGCGTTTTGGTCACGCCCCGTTCCAGGGCAATCGCCTATTCCGCTGCTGCGGGTTGAAACGCCGCGGCTGGCAAGCAAAACCCGTTGAAACCGGGTTGCGCGACCCGCCGGCCACACGTCTTGGCGTGTTTGGTGTATCAGCCAACGGGTTTCAACCGTTGGCGCGAGCCCGGATCACCGCCGCCGTCGCGCCCACCCCCTGCCGCTACCACGCCGCCCGGACGTTGGGCGACTTGCCAAATCGCCCTACAGACCTACTGACCCACTGACTACTGACTACTGCTTACTCTCTTCACTCCCACCGCCACCGCGTCATCGTCCCCAGCATGGCCCCGTCCCAGGCCAGCACCAGGCCCGGCTCCACCACCCAGTAGGGCGAGCCTTGCTCCGTCTGGTACTTGGCCCGGTACAGCCCGTCCAGCTCCGCCCATTCGGTCGTCGTCAACTCGTCGTCGGCCAGCGTCCGCGCCCGGCCCTCGATGACGACCACGCGCTCGGCGTCCGGCGGGTGGACGCACACGGCCGGGTTGGCGAGCAGGTTGCGCGCCCAGCGCGTCTCCGGGCTGCCGTCGAAGTGGAGGCGGTCGCCCTGCCAGACGCCCCAGACGGGCATGGCGTGGGGGCGGCCGTCCGGCCCGGCCGTGCTGATCCAGTAGTACCGCGCCGCGGCCATCCGCTCGGCCACGAAGGCCCAGGTCAACTGCGGCGTCTCCGGCAAGCCGTAGCCCGCCAGGGGTCGCGGCGGCTCGGGGTTGGGGATGAGCAACTTGGGAAGCATAGGTCACCTCATGAATGAATTAACCACGGATTGGCACGGATTGTACGGATTTTCACGGATTGAACCTGGTTTCAATCCGTTTTCATCCGCTAAATCCGTGAGAATCCGTGGTGCGTTTATTCAGTTGCCCAGTAACCGACGCCCACCCCCAGCGCAGCGCCTCCCCGGCGCAGAGGCACATGGGCGCGGTCATGATGAGGCTGTACTGCGGCCACTTCGTCCCCCACAGCAGCAGGAAGGCCAGGCCGATGCCCCACCACAGCACGATCACCCGCCCGCGCCCCTCCCACGCCCGCCACGCCGGCCACACCCCGACCAGCCCCGCGGCCGCGATCACCCCGTCCAGCGCCACCGGGAACAGCCCCGGATGCCACAGCGCCGGCATGGGCCGGAACAGCCACACGAACGGCTGATACCACGGGTAGCCGACTGAGGCGACGATGGCGCTGTCGGTGTAGTTGACGTGGAAGAGAATGGACGCGCCCAACCGGCCGAGCGGGTCGGGCCACAGGTACGGGTTGGCGGCGTAGAACACCAGCAGGGCCAGCCCGCCCCAGGCGGTCAACACTCCCAGGGGCAACCCACCTCGGAAGGTGGGTCGCACCTGACGCCAACTATAGTCGGCCGCCACCGCCAGCCCGGCCACGCCATACACGTACTTCCCCGCCGCCGTCAGCCCCAGCGCCACGGCCGACAATGCCCACCAGAGAAGAGGCTCACGCAAAGAACGCGAAGGACGCCAAGAACGCCAAGAAAAAACACGCTCTTCTTTGCGTTCTTGGTCTCCTTCGCGCCCTTTGCGTGAGCTCTTCCCCGCCCGTATATAAGCCAGCACGCACACCGTCGCCGTGAACATCGGCAGCGCCTCCAGATAGATCTGGGTGGTGTACTTGATGGTGTAGGTGTGGATGGCCAGCAGCGCCCCGGCCGCCGGGCTAACCGCGGCCAGCAGCAGCACGTGGAGCAGGCTGAACAGTTCCGAGGCGCGGCGGGCGCTCAGGGTCATGGGCTGGAGCGGCGGCGGCAGGTCGGCCAGCTCGGTCAGTTCGGGCAAGTCGGGCAGCGCGTCGGGGCTGCGGCCATAGGGAAACAGGGCGGCGGCGTAGAGCAGCTTCACCAGGCCGGGGTGTTCGGCGTGGAAGTCGTCGTTGACCAGCCGGGCCAGGTCGCCCTCGCGCAGCGCGCCGGCATAGCGCAGCCCGGCCTCGAAGTAGACCGGCTCGTCGAAGTCGGTGCGCATCGTTCGCACGGCCGTCTCGCGCAGGCCGAGGGCCAGGAGGAAGATAAGGGTGATGAGGAGAACGCGCGTTTTCATGAATAAATGAACCACGGATTCTCACGGATTCTACGGATACGAACGGATTGAGTCCTTTGTTCAATCCGTCCAAATCCGCAAAATCCGTGAGAATCCGTGGTTAATTCACTACAACACCCGCAGATCGGGTGGGAAGGCGTCGCTGCTGCGAAAAATCTCCAGCAGCGCCATGCGGTAGGAGGGCAACGGCTCCTGCCACAGCCAACTCACGTCGAGCCAGAAGTCGGGCAGGGCGGTCGAGGCGTAGCGGCCGTCGGCGTCCAGCTCCACCGGCTGGAACACGCCCGATTCGTCGCGGCGGTAGAACTCGGCCGCCTGTTGGTGGGGGCGTGGGTCGATCAACCAGTACTCGCTCACGCCGGCCCGCTCGTACTCGGTGAACTTGCGGATGCGATCCTCGCGGACGCTGCCGGTGGAGATGACCTCGATGGCGATGTCCGGCCCGCCGTCGAATCGCCGCTCGCCCAGCAGCTCCAGCCGCGCCCGGCTGACGTAGAACACGTCCGGCTCCCGCGACGGCCCGCCCGGCCATAGCTTGAACTCCAGCGGCCCGGCTCCGACCATGCCCAGGTCCAGCGCCTCGACGAAACCGCTCAATAGGCGAAAAAGAAACCAGATGATCTGTTGGTGATGTGGCAGCGGCGGCATGTATTCGATCATCTCCCCATCAACCCATTCGGCAAAGCGCGTCTCGCTCGCCTGTTCCAGGTACTCTTCGTAGCTCGCCGGGCGGCGCGTCACGGTTGGCGGCGCGGTGGTGGTGGCCGGGGTCATGGTTTCGCTCTCCTGAACAGCGCGTGGGGTTGTGCCCATGCGGGAAGTATAGCAGAGTATGGGGGAATAAATGAACCACGGATTTTCACGGATTGGACGGATAAGCACGGATTGGAAACAAGGATTCAATCCGTATCATCCGTTAAATCCGTGCAAATCCGTGGTTCATTTATTTATGTAAACAGCCGCAACTGATACTCCGGCCGGCGGCCGTCGAGGAGGACGAACGGCTCGATGTCCTTCGTCCGCACGCCGATCTGCCGCAGCTCGTCCACCGACCGCAACCGCGCCCGCCGCCGCGCCATGAGGATGGCCGCCGCCCCCTTCGGCCCGATGCCCGGCACGCGCAGCAACTCCTCCCGCTCGGCCCGGTTCACCTCCACCGGCGCCTCGCGCAGGTTCACCTCGGCCCACGCCCGCTTGGGGTCGGTGTCCAGCGGCAGCCGGCCGTCGGCGTCGAAGGGCATCTCCTCCAGGTCGAAGCCGTAGTCGCGGAACAGGTATGACGCCTGATAGAGCCGGTGCTGCCGCCACGGGTCTTCGGCCGGCTGGTTCTCCAGCGGCGTATCGCGGATGGGGCTGAAGGCGGAGAAGTAGGCCCGCTTCAGCCCGGCGGTGCGGATGAGGTGCTCGGTCGTGGTCAGCAGTTCCAGGTCGCTCTCGTCGACCGCGCCGACGACGAACTGCGTCGTGGACGACGGCCAGCATCCCTGCCAGCCGCGCGCCGCCGGCTCCTCGCGCCGTATCTCCTCGATCCAGCGCAGCGGCGTCAGCAGCTCCTCGACAAACTGCTTCTTAGGGGCCAGCCGCGCCAGCCGCGCCGGGTTCGCCCCCTCCAGGTTGATCGACAGCCGGTCGGCCAGCGCCATCGCCCGCCGCACCTGGTCGCGCTCCGCCCCGGGCATGATCTTCAGGTGGACGTAGCCGCCAAAGCGGTGCCTGGTGCGCAGGATGTCCACCGTGTCGAGCAGCTTGTCCTGGGCGTGGACGCCGCCGCCGATGATGCCGCTGCTCAGGAACAGCCCCTCCACCACGCCCGCGCGGCGCATGTCCATGAACGTCTTGGCCATCTCGTCGGGCGAGAAGGAGACGCGGCGGAAGTTCCGGCCGGCGCGGAAGGGGCAGTAGTGGCAATTGCGCTCGCAGGCGCTGGTCAGCAGCGTCTTCAGCAGGGGGATCGTCCCGCCGCCGGGCAACGCCGCGTGGGTGACACCCAGGGCTGCTTTTTTGGCGACGGCTCGGCGTTCAGCGGCGTGGCCGGGCAAGCCGCAGGGGAGCAGGGGGGCGGGGGAGCGGGGGGGAGTTCTCCCCTGCACCCCTGCACCCCTGCTCCCCTGCGCTTCAGCCGCCGGCGGCGCGGGCACAGCCCCCACCTCCTCCGCCGGCTCCAGCCCCATATGCACCGCGATCTCTTGCAGCTTGATAAGGGTGTCCATCTAGTCATTATAGAACAAGTGTTCAGAGAAAGTCAATCAGCCGTACGTAGCGCGGGTTTCCTAACCCGCGGCGTAAGTGGAGCAGAACACAGGATGAGAATCCCGTGCCACGTAGCGCGGGTTTCCTAACCCGCGGTGTGCAAAGGAAGAACAGATACGGGATAAGAATCCTGTGCCACTCACATGGGCGCGTACTTCCAGTAGCTCCACAACCACTTCGACCAGTCATCTACTAGTCCGGCCTTCACCGGGTTGTTAAGCACATACCAGACAATGCGCTCCAATTCCTGGGGGTCGCGGACGTAGTGGTCGTAGCTTTCTGCCTGCCAGAACTTGCACCCCTTGCGGCCGAGCAGTTCGTTCGCTTGAAAAGCTGAGAACCCTTTCAGCACGTGCATGATTCCAGATAGTGAGCAATACGAATCCTGATTGTCAAGTAGAGGCGTCAATATAATGTGCAAATGATTAGGCATCACGCAATAGGCAACAAGGTCATATGTACGACCATCACGATCATGAGCTGCATTGCAGACTAGCTGGGCGATTTGTGGATCACGTAACCAGAATGGCCCTGTCGAAACACAATCGAGTAACGCGTCAAAACGACCAAAATAGCGTTTTTCCTCTTGATACTGCAGACGTTCTCGATCAGCCATAGCAGCCGTATTCTCGATTGCCTGCAAGCGCAGTCGCGCTTCCTGTCGCATTCGTTGGAAGACCTCAACTGGTAAGCTTCCATACAGGTGAGCAGTGATAAAGAACGTTGCTCCAGGCGGCTGGATATGCGGGAGATTACGGCGATAGCTGAATTGGTAGCGGAGTGGGTTGGTCATTGTTCCCCCGTTATAGTGCTGTGTGGACGTTAACGGAGATAACCCAGCATTGTAACAGCTTTTCGTAGCTCAGCCATTCCTGGCTGAGAGGCCGCGGTCACGAATGACCACGCTACGTAGCTCAGCCATTCCTGGCTGAGAGACTGAGAGGCCGCGGTTAGGAACGACCACGCTACGTAGCTCAGCCATTCCTGGCTGAGGGGCTGAGGGGCCGCGGTCAGGAATGACCGCGCTACGTAGCTCAGCCATTCCTGGCTGAGGGGCCGCGGTCAGGAATGACCGCGCTACATTTGATTGTTGCGCCCGAACTGTTGCGCTAAGCTACTATGAGTCGCATTCACTGGAGAGTGCGCTATTGTATATCCATCACGATAAGGAGTCATCCCCCTCATGCCTCTCCTCTCCCCCACCGACTGGCTCGTCTTCATCCTCGTCGTCGGGCTGCGCTTTTTGCTGCCGCTGCTCATCCCGTTCTTTCCGCTGCCGGCCATCGTCGCCTGCCTGCTGCTCGACGGGGTAGACCAGACCATCTTCCAGGTCTTCACCAACCTGCCCCTCGACGGCTACCAGTCCTATGACAAGGCGTTGGACATCTACTACCTCAGCGTGGCCTACATCGCCACCTTCCGCAACTGGACGAACGACTACGCCTTCCAGGTCAGCCGGTTCCTCTACTACTACCGGCTGGTCGGCGTGGTGCTGTTCGAACTGCTGGGGCTGCGGGCGCTGCTGCTCATCTTCCCCAACACCTTCGAGTACTTCTTCATCTGGTATGAGGCGGTGCGGCTGTGGTGGGAGCCGCGCCGGCTGAGCCGGCGGACCATCCTGATCGCCGCGGCGGCCATCTGGATCGTCATCAAGCTGCCGCAGGAGTGGTGGATCCACATCGCCCAGCGCGACGTGACCGACACCATCAAGGCGCTGTTGGGGGGTACGCCCGAGTCGCCGTGGGGGCCGCTGCTGGCCGAGAACTGGCTGCTCATTGCCGCCGCGCTGCTGATCATCGGCGCGGCGATCTTCTTCCTCTACCGCACCTTGCGGACGCGCTTGCCCCGGCCGGAGCACCCCATGGCTCTCTCGGCCGACGCCTACACCGAGCAGCCGGCCCCCGCCCGCTTCGACGACGCCCGCGCCCACGTCTACGAGCGCGTCTTCGACCGCTACCTGTTCGAGAAAGTGGCGCTGCTGTCGCTGCTGACCATCATCTTCTCGGAGATGCTGCCTACCTCCACCATGCGGCCGCTCAACGTGGTCATCAACGTGGCGGCGTTCATCATCGCCAACACGGCCATCACCACCCTGCTGGCCCGCCGGGGGACGCGGGTGGCCTCGGGTATCGTCCACTTCGCCGTTGTGCTGGTCGTGAACTTTGGGCTGGTGCTCTTGCGCGGGCTGCTGCTGGGTGGGGCGACCAACTGGCTCAACGCCACGGTCTTCATCTTCCTGCTCAGCGTCACCGTCACCCTCTTCGACCGCTTCGTGCTGTTCCGGCTGGCGCGCTTTCCCGGAATGGCACACTGATGACGCTGATTTGGCTGATTGGCGCTGATAAGAGAATGGACTGTTTCATCAGCGCGAATCAGCCAAATCAGCGCCATCAGCGTCCCATTGCTTCGCGCTCGACCCCTCCCGATCCGCCAGATAGTCGCTCCACCACTGCAAATAGCGCAAGTCCGCCTCCGGCAGCGGAAAGCCGGCGTCCTTCAAGGCCAGCACGATCGCCTGGCTGACGTGCGACATCGCCTCCAGGAAGTCGCGCCGGGTCGATTCAGTCCAGAAGCGCACGCTAAGGATGATGTCGGCGTCGTTCAACTCGCGGATGATGACCGTGTTCGGCGGCTTGGTCAGCACCCCTGGCGTCTCTGACACGGCCTGCTTGATTACCTCGATGGCCCGCAGCAAGTCCAGGTCGTAGCCCAGGGGGAAAGTAATCTCCCCGCGGCGCATCGGCGCGGCCGTGTTGTTGATGACGCGCGTCGTGAACAGCTCCATGTTGGGCACGATCACGATGCGGCCGTCGTAGGTGCGGATCTGCGTCGCCCGCAGATCGATGCGCTCCACCGCCCCCTCCGTCTCGCCGATGACGATCTCATCCCCCAGTTCGAACGGCCGCAGCACCAGGATGAGCAACCCGCTGATGAAGTTGGACAGGATGTCCTGCAGGGCGAAGCCGAGGGCCAGGCTGGTCAGGCCGATGCCCGTCGCCAGCGCTTGCGGGTCGAAGCCGAGGGCGTTGACGGCGATGATGATGCCCAGCACCCAGATGCTGTAGTAGATGAGTTGCCGGATGAGGTTCTCCAGCGTTCGGTCGCGGATGATGACGGCGAACAGGCGCGTCAGCAGCCAGCGGACGATCCAGGCCAGCACCCCAAAGAGGGCCAGGATGAGGAAGGTCGCCAGCGCCTGGGGCAAGACGGTGCGCGCCGATTCGCCCAGACGGACAAAGGCAGCCTCGATGAGCACCAGCACCTCGGAGCGGCCGGCCCGCCGCGCCCGCCCGGCGGCCAAAGCCCCATCAATCGCCAGCGCCCAGCTGGTTGCCAGCGTATCCAGGTCGGTCAGGTTCTCCTCGGCGTCGAGGGTGGTGACGGTGACGACGGGCGTGTCGTTGACGGTGATGAGGCGCTCGGCCGGGTTGCGCTCGTCATTGCGCTCGACGACGGCCGGGTTGAGCGGGGCCGGACTCTCCAGCAGGGCTTCCAAGCGCTGTTCGACACGGCGGGCGCGCGTCACGGCGTCGGCGTCATCGGCCGCGCCGACGCGGAACACGGTGCGGCCGTCGAGGCGGACGGGTTCGCGGTCGTCCTCCTGGGCGCGGGCCGCGGGAACGCTTCCGGCCAGCGCCAGCAGCGCGAACAGAACGAAGAGCAGGCGGTTTATTGACATAACAAATGACCCAGGCCGTCGCCGGAGCAACGATGGGTCAGGGATGAGGCGAGCGCGGCAAGGGGGATAGGATACTGTGGGCCGTCGTTAGGTGCAACTCATCAGGTGCAACCCACTTCAGAAAGTGGGTCGCACCGGCCGCTCGTAGTCAGGCGATTCATCGCCGTTCTTCACCCGGTAGCATAACCTGTCAAGTGGCCCCTAGCCTACCAGTCCGGGGTGGCCGTGTAAGGCGAGGGGTCGATGAGGAACGCCCCGCCGCCGTCGGCGTGGGCCACGTAGAGACGGCCGTCCGCGCCGACAAAGACGAGGTAGCGGCCGTCGGGCGACCAGGCCCCGTCGGTCGCGCCGGGCAGCAGCAGCGTGGGCGCGCCGCCGCCGACCGGCACGGTGAACAGGCCGCGCCCGCCGCCGGCCACGTCGCCGGTGTAGAGGATGGTCGCCCCGTCGGGCGACCAGTCGGGCGCGCTGGCGTCGGGGCCGGTTGAGGGCAGAGGGATAATATCGCCGCCGCTGTCGCTCATGATCGCCAGCTCGGCGCGGAGGCTGATGCCGTTGTGGTATTCGTGGCGAAAGACGATGCGCGCGCCGTCGGGCGACCAGGCGGGGTCGCTGTCGTTGCTGGACAGGTAGGGCGTCAGGTTGGTGGCCTCAACGAGAGCAGGGGTCGTGATCCAGATGTCAGGATCATCAGGGTCGGGCTCAACACCCACGAAGGCCAATCGCTGTCCATCGGGTGACCAGGCGGCGTCGCCCAGCCAGGCGAGGCCAAAAGGCCCATCGCCGCGGCGCGCGTCGCCGTTGAGCTCGATGATGGTGAGCCGGCCGCCGAAACGGTCGAACAGGTTGTAGGCGATGCGCTCATGGTCGGGCGACCAGGCTGGCTGGGTGGCATACTGGGCCACCGTGCCGCCAAACGTCCGCTGCGTCTTGCCGGTCCCGTCGGGCCGGATAGTGACGATTTCCGGCAGCGGGGTCGTTCCAGGCCCCCAGTAGAGGATTTTGTCGCCATAAACAATGGGCGCGTCAGGCAGATCGCCGGGGGGCGCGGGAGACAGCACGACCGGCAGACGAATCTCGTTGGCTGGGACGGGCGCGCGTGGGGTGGGGGTGGCGTCGTGGGCGGCGGCCGCGCCCACGGTCAACAGAATCACCAGCAAGCAGAAAGGCAGGCGCGAAAGCGGGTGTCTACACAACATGACGGCCTCCCCGGAACCGCCAATGATGGCTAGCCGGCCAGGCGATCCCTAACACCAGTTTAGCATGAATGGCAGGGGGCCGAAATTCGATAAAGTACTTATTCCTGTCGTGGGGGCGATTTGGCAAATCGCCCAATGCGAAGAACGGCAATGAATTGCCTGACTACGAACCCGCTTTGCGCCATAATGGGCACCGATGTCCATCTCCGGCGCGCCGACCGACCTGCTGGTTCTGGCCCTCGTCATTCTGGCGCGGCTCATCACGCCGCTGTTCATCCCGCGCTACCCGCTGCCGGCCATCATCGCCTGCCTGCTGCTCGACGGGGTCGATCAGACCCTCTTCCAGAGCTTCACCAGCCTGCCGCTCGACGGCTACCAGGGGTACGACAAGGCGCTCGACGTGTACTACCTGTCCATCGCCTACCTCTCCACCCTGCGCAACTGGACCAACCCGTTCGCCTTCCGGGTGGCGCGCTTTCTGTTCTACTACCGGCTGGTCGGCGTGGCCCTGTTCGAGGTGCTGGAGTGGCGCGTGCTGCTCTTCATCTTCCCCAATACTTTCGAGTACTTCTTCATCTGGTACGAACTGGTCAGCCTGTGGGGCAACCCCATCCGGCTGCGGCGGGCCACAGTGGCCGGCGCGGCGGCGGCCATCTGGCTGCTCATCAAGCTGCCCCAGGAGTACTGGATCCACATCGCCCGGCTCGACGTGACGGACGTGATCAAGATCGCCTTCCTGGGAGCGCTGCCGGAAACGCCGTGGGGCCACATCTTCCGCGCCGCGCCGTGGGCGTTCGCCGGCGTGGGGCTGATCGCCATCGCCATCATGGCCGTCCTCGTCCGGCTGGCGGCGCGGCGGCTGCCGCCCCTCCACGCCGGCCCCTTCGCCCGCCGCCTCTACCGCCAGCAGTTCGACCGCGAGCAGTGGCATGCCGCCCGCGCCGCCTGGGCCCGCCACGTCTTCGACCGCGACCTGCTGGAGAAAGTCGTCCTGGTGGCGCTGATCGTGGTCATCTTCGCCCAAATCCTGCCCGGCGTGCGGCCCACGACGCCGCAACTGGCCTTTGGCGTGGTCGCCGTTGTCGTGCTGACCACCGGCGTCAGCCACGGCCTGGCCCGCCGCGGCGTCGGCTGGACGAGCGTCATCGGCCAGTTCCTCGTCGTCATGGCCGCCAACTTCACCGCCGTCATCCTCTTTCAGGCCCTGCCCGGCGTCCGCGACCTGAACGAGGCCAACGTGCTGTTCTTCATCTTCCTGCTGACGATCATCGTCACCCTGCTCGACCGCTTCACCATCGTCCGCTACGCCCGCTTTCCGGATAAATTAACCGCGGATTCTCACGGATTTAGCGGATAAGACGGATTGAACTTTGATTCAATCCGTGTTCATCTGTCCAATCCGTGAAAATCCGTGGTGAATTCATTCTCCTTGCTTTTCGGGCCGGGATGGGCCATGATCCAGCCCATCGCGCAGCCCCCGCCGCCGCGCGGCCAAAGACGTATCGGACTTAATTATGATCTGCTCATAACAAAATCACGTAACCTTAAAGAAAACTCGCTCCGCCAACGCCCTTTTTTTGCAGCGCGGGGGAGCGGGGGAGCAGGGGCGCGGGGGTGGCCGCTGACCCACTGAATACTGAGGCAGACACATAGGTCTGCCCTTACTGAGGCAGACACATAGGTCTGCCCCTACCAACCCACTGCTTACTAACAACTATCAACTAACAACTAGCAACTAACAACTAGCAACTATGCGCATCACTATCGGCTCCGACGAGCGCACCCACCTGACCGACGCGGTCATCGCCGAGCTCATCCGGCGCGGCCACCAGGTCACCCCCATCGGCCCGCTGGCCGAGCCGGCCGAGCCGCTGCTGTGGCCGGCCGTCGCCCGCCGTGTGGCCGAAGCCGTGGCCGCTGGCGCGGCTGCCAGCGGAGCCGACGAGGGCATCCTCTTCTGCTGGACGGGGACGGGCGTCAGTCTGGCCGCCAACAAAGTGCCCGGCATCCGCGCCGCCCTGTGCGACGACGCCGAGACGGCCCGCGGCGCGCGCCTGTGGAACAACGCCAACGTCCTCTGCCTCTCCCTGCGCCGCCTGTCGGAGGTTGTCGCCCAGGAGATTCTCGACGCCTGGTTCGCCACCGCCTACCAGCCCAACCCGACCGACGATGAGGCGCTGGCGCAGGTAGATGCCATCGAGCAATCGTATGTGCCGCGATGAATGGCTTAGAGTTCACGCAAAGAGCGCAAAGGACGCTAAGAATGCAAAGAGGAATTTTGTCTTGGCGTTCTTTGCGCTCTTTGCGTGAGCCTCTTCTCCTCACTCTGGAGTTCTTATGACCCCCTTCGCCGCTCAATTCCAGATCCCCTTCGGCTTCGAATACTTCGCCATCCTGCTGTGGGCCACCTCCGGGGCCATCGTCGGCTGGCGCAAGGGGTACGACATCGTCGGCGTCTTCGTCATCGCCTTCCTCTCGTCCTTCGGCGGCGGCCTGTTGCGCGACGGCATGTTCTTGTCGCGCCTGCCTGTGGTGCTGACCAACCCGACCTACTTCTGGGTGCTGACGGCGGCGGTGTTGGGGGTGATGGTCGCCGGCCGCCGCGTCACGCGCAACGAACTATTGCCCAAGGTCGTTTCCGTCATCGACGCCCTGGGCACGCCCATGTTCATCGTTCTGGGGGCGGAGATCGCCCGCGGGCGGGTGCTCTCTATGGTGTCTATCGTCCTGCTGGCGACCGTCACGGCCGTCGGCGGCGGCCTCTTGCGCGACGTGGTGGCCGGCGACACGCCCGAACTGCTGCGACCGGGGCAGTACAACACCCTGCTGGTCATCGTCGCCGCGTACCTCTATATGGCCCTGGCCTACCGGGTGGGCGTGGATCGGGTCACGTCGGCCTGGATCATCATCGGGCTGTTCTTCATCACCCGCCTGCTGACCATCCGCTTCAACTGGCGCTCCCGGCCGCTGCACGAGTTTCGGGTCAGCAGTGTGATGGAGTTGGTGGGCTTGAAGAAAAACGAGGATGAAGAGGCTCACGCCAAGAGCGCCAAGTAAGCCAAGGACGCAAAGAAAAATAGCTCTTCTTTGCGCTCTTTGCTTCTTTGCGCCCTTGGCGTGAGCCTCTTCGCTCATAACGACTATGCTTCCCTCCTGGAACCCCACCCCCACCCGCCAGGCCATCCTCGACTTCCTGGCCGCCGTGACGGAGCCGGACAGCCCCGACTACGCCCCGCTGGAAGCCCGCCTGGCCGTCTTCGACAACGACGGCACGCTGTGGGTGGAGAAGCCCTACCTCGTCCACTTCTACGCCCTGGTGGCCCGCTATCGGGAGATGCTGCGCCACCAGCCGCTGCGCCTGACCCGCCGCGCTGCCCGCGCCCTGCTGACCAACGACACCAGTGACGCCGATAGCATCTTCCAGCGCAGTGAGCTGGCTGAACTGCTGGGCGACATGGCCGGCGTGCCCTTCAGCGGCATGACCGACGACGAGTTCGCCGCCTGGATGCGCGCCTGGATCGAGCAGTGGCGTCACCCCCGCTTCGGCGTCAGCCTGGCCGGGCTGGTTTACCGGCCGATGGTGGAACTCATCGCCCTCCTCCACAGCCTCGACTTCACGGTCGTCATCGCCACGGCCGACGAGGCCGCCTTTGTGCGCCTCTTCTCGGCCGAGCTGTTCGGCGTGCCCCCGTTGCGCGTGCTGGGCAGCAGCTTCGCGCCGCGCCCGCTGGCCGCCGGGGCCGCGCTCGACCCGCTCCGCCTGCTGCGCGGCCACCACCCCGACTTCTTCCACCACGGCGAGGACAAGCCCCGCTGCGTGGAGCGCGAGATGGGCCGCCGCCCCCTGCTGGCCGCCGGCAACTCCGACGGCGACCTGCCGCTGCTGCGCTGGACAGCCGAGGGGCCGGCGCTGGGCGAGACGCCGCGCGCCCTGCCGTTGGTCGTCCGCCACACCGACGCCGCCCGCGAATACGCCTACGACCGCGGCGCCCGCCGCCTGCGCCGCGAAGCGCTTATCCGGCGTTGGACGGTGGTAGATATGGCGGTGGATTGGAGCCAGATGTTCTAAGAGCGGGGAGCAGGGGGGAAAGAGGTTCATGCAAAGCAAATGTAGCGCAACCATTCCTGGTTGCGGTTGCGGCGCTCAGTCAGGAATGACTGAGCTACGCTCGACGCAAAGAACGCCAAGCCCAGAATTCTGGCTTGGCGTTCTTTGCGTCTTTGCGTGAGATCTTCTGTCACTTGGTAACGACGACGAGTTGCGGCGCGTGCGCCCCCTCCTTGCTGCCGTAGCTCACCTGATTGGCCGAGTCGTTGCTCAGCGCGAAGCTGGCCCGGCCGTTGCCGGCGACCGCCGGCGTCACGTCCAGCTCCACCCACTTGCCCTTGGCCGCCGCGCCGGCCGCGTCCAGCGGCGCGCCGCCGATGGCCGGGGCGTTAGCCCACTTCAGACCCGTCTCCAGCCACAGCGTCGTGGTGTTCAGGTAGTACGGGCTGACCGCGTACACCTGGCCGCCGTCCGGGCTGGGGTCGAGCACCCACAGCCGCAGCGTGGCGCTCTGCACCGCCCCGCTCAGGCCGGTCAGGTTGAACTTGAGGTAGGCGTTCATGTCAGCCGCCGCGTCGCGCACCTGGAGCCGCGGCGTGTTGAACACCCGGCTCTTCTGCGACGAGAGGACGTAGGCGTCGTTGGTGGGGGTGAAGGTCGTTGTCTTTGGCTCGTCGGGCGGGATGAGGTAGTCGATGATGAGTTCTGGCGGGTTGGCCCCTTCGCGGCTGCTGAAGACGTAATATGAGCTATCACGCACTGTCAGCCAATTGACCGCATTCGGCCCAAGGACGGCGATCATTCCAGTGACGTCATACACCAGCCAGCCGTTGAGGTCGGTTACAGGCCAATCTGTATAAGGGATCAACCAACAGCCGTCTGTTTGTGTCGTCTTCCAGGTCAGGCCGAATTCGCTCATTGGAGTCGTTGACGCTGCATCACAGCGATTGCTCCTCGGTTGAACCATCGGCCAGGGCTGAGACTGCACCACGTCTTGTACTCTCAGGCGGAGATACGCCCGCGCGACTAGTGGAGGCAGCTTGCCAGGGTCGAATGCTAAATGCGACTCCTTGCCAGTGGGAGGAACCTCAGAGGAAACGGCCTGAGTCTTCAATTGGAGGCTGTTTCCAAAGTTGGTATCGGGGGTCGCCTCATCAACATAGGTGTCGCCCGTGGCGCGGAGCGTCATCGTTCTCGTTTCCAGACCCCCGGTCACTGTCACCACAAATCCGGTAGACGTGGCGGCGTCAATGTGGACTATCATGCCCCCCTCAGGCGCGACCCACCTTTCACCCGGCCTCCATAGCTTCTGCGGTCGGTTGGACGAGTAGTCTGAGTAGAAGTCGCGTAACTCGTGGTAGCCACTAGCAAATTCGTGGATAACAATAGAGTTGCCCGGCAGCCGCCGATCATAGCTGACCATTTGACGTGCTTCCAGCGTGTAGTAGTGGTCGGTCGCTTCACCAATCGGCAGAATCGCCATCAGGTACCCGGTCGGCCCGGGCTGGATGGTCCGTTCTAGGCGAACTGTCGTTGTCCCGAGGGGGATCGTCAGTTTCCGGTCCGTAGGAATCCAGCCGAGGCGATCCAGATAAGGAGCGCTGAGGTTCTGGGGTAAGCAACCATAGACCGGATCAGCTAGATCGGCAGAGCAACGGGACCACGTGTCGCTCATCACGTCCCAGGGATTACCATACTGATTGGTTCCTGCCGGCACGTGCGCCAGATCGAAACCATGGCCCATCTCATGCACCGTGCAACTCATGTTTCCATAGCACCACAGAGGTAGCCAAGTTACCGCCCACGTCTTGGAGACCCCATCCAACGTCATAGGTCTAGTGCCGCCGTAAGAGGCGCCTACATTCGAACCATTGTACGCGATATTGATTCCCGCGTAATCCGGAAAGTGAACGGCGGGATTCGCCAGGGCAATACAATCGTTCAACAATGCCACACGGTTTGTCAACTGTCCACCGGTGATGTAGGCGCTCTTCGGCTGAGGCAGGGTGTACCACCCCACAGCTGTGCTGCCCGTCACGTTGAAGTTCCCATACGAGATGGTACGCCAGTAGTGATCAAGGCCGGGAAACGTATTGCGGTACATCTCCTGGAAAAAGCCAATGTTGCGCGGCTCCTCGGGCACGTCGGCAAACTTACAGGCGATGGTAAGCCACTTGTTGTTGCCAACAACGGCCGCGGTGTTGGGCGCGCCGGATGCGGGCGTGGGGTCTGCGGCCCGGATGGACACAACGGGCAGGATCGGTGCGATGGTTGAATTGCCATCCGCCAGTCCCCCTGTCGTCACAACGACGCGCCGCCCGGCCAAGCGGTAGAGGTCAGGTGTTCGCGCCGTCGCGGCGATTTGCAGTTCGACATCTGTGCCGTCATCGGTAGTCAGAACGAAGTGGTCAATGGGAGCGGCCCCTGGCGCGGCGGGATTCATCGGGTCCTCCCAGATCACCGTCAGCACGCCGCTCAACGTTGTCGATTCCACCGTCGGGGCCGCGTCTTGCGCCCCGACGAAGGCGGCCGGCAGGCAGAAAGCAAGCAACAACGCCGCCCAGACGATAGAACGGGAAATGGTGTTGCGAAACATGATCTTGGCTCCTTTTCTCTGCTATTACCAGTATAGATCGCCGGCCGGCCGAATTGCGCCACAAAATAGGGGCTAGGGGTTAGGGGCTAGGGACTAGGGAAGACCGTTCTTCCCTAGTCCCTAACCCCTAGTCCCTAACCCCTAGTCCCTAGCCCCTAGCCTCTGCCACACTGGGCCAAATGGGCTATTGATCTGGCCCGGCGAAAGGATTATCCTGTACGTAGGATGTCATATCCCTTTCACCTTGGGTTGACTCATCCCCGCCCCCTCTGCTCCCCGGTCGCCCATCCCAACACGTGGAGGTCTGTAGCTCGCGTAGCGCTTACGGCAAAATCTGCGCAATCTGCGGATTCTTCCCCTTGGCATAGGAGGCCAACCATGTTTGAGAGAGATCGTCAATGGCTCGTTCGTGTGGCGGCCGTCGCCCTGCTGCTATTCGCCGTGGCCGCTGTGGCCGCGGCCTACCGCGTGGGGCAGACCCGCGCCGCGCCCTCGGCCACGCCGGCCGTTGCGGCCCACGTGCTGAACCTGTCGTGCACGTCGGTGGACAACGTCGGCGCGTCCTTCGTCAAGATCGCCGACGTCGGCCAGTTCACCGTCCAGTCGCCCGACTCGCTGGTGGAACTCACCTTCTACGGCCGCATCTACGCCTCGTTCACCAACGGCACGGGGCTACGCTATGAGTTGCGCGTGGATGACGCGCCGACGACCCTCGGCCGCATCCGCGCCATCCTGAAGTCGGCCGAGGTCGGCGGCGGCGTTGGCCGCAACGCCACGATGGGCGGCTTCTACGAGGGACTGGCGGCCGGAACCCACACCGTCAGCATTTGGGCCCAGACAGCCAACGGCACCGACTCCGACACCGTTATGTTCGACGCCGGCTGCTGGAGCAGCGACGTGGTGACCATTAAGGAGTATCTGCCCTTCGGCACGATTGCCCTACCGGCCATCCTGAGCAACTAACAGCCTGCTCCGCCTGCCACAGACCTGACAGGTTCCCCCAAACACCTGTCAGGTCTCCCTCCCCCTGCTACAATCACTCCCAACTGACCTACTGAATACTGAATACTGCTTACTGCTTACTGAACACCT
>NZ_JAYRVJ010000334.1:0-17513 GCF_041918635.1 Promineifilum sp. (SeqCode) | reverse complement strand
TATTCTTCACCCCAAACCGCGCTCACCAGCGCCGGCAGGATGCGGCCGGACGGGCCGCGCAGGGTGTGGGTCATCCAGCGGGAGAGCGGCGTCTCGTCGGGGTTGATCTCCACCACGACCGCGCCGGCATCCAGCGCCTCCAGCGGCAGCGAGGCCGCCGGCTGGACGAGGCCGGACGTGCCGACGGTCAGGAATACCTCGGCGGCGCGGGCAGCGGCGAAGGCGCGCGCCAGCGCGTCGATCGGCAGCGCCTCGCCGAACCAGACCACGTCGGGCCGCAGCAGACCGCCGCAGTGGGGGCAGAGGGGCGGCGGCGCGTCCGTCTCCGCCCACGTCTCGACGACGCGCCCCTCGCGCGAGCACTTGACCCGCGCCAGGTTGCCGTGCAGTTCGATGACCGCCCGGCTGCCGGCGCGCTGGTGCAGGCTATCGACGTTCTGGGTGATGAGTGTGAAGTGAGGGACGCGCCGCTCCATGCCGGCCAGGGCGAGGTGGCCGGGGTTGGGCGCGGCCCGTCCCACCAGCTCGCGCCGCCAGGCGTACCACTCCCACACCAGCCGCGGCCGGCGGTGGAACGCCTCCGGCGTCGCCAGTTCTTGCGGGTCGTAGCGCGCCCACAGGCCGGTCTGGGCGTCGCGGAAGGTGGGCACGCCGCTCTCGGCCGACGTGCCCGCGCCGGTCAGCACGGCCACGCGGCGGGCGGCGCGCAATGCCTCCACCAGGTTGGGCGGCAGGGCGTTGGGGCTACTCATCGGCCGGCCTGTCGTTCAGGAGGACGTTGTCGATGAGCCGGGTCGGCCCCATGAAGACGGCCAGCGACAGCAGCGCGCCCGCGCCGGCCCGGGCGTCCCCCTCCCACTCCTCCAGCGTCAGCGGGTCGGCGGCGCTGACGTAGTCAACGCGGGCCAGCGGCTCGGCGTCCAGCACGCGGCGCATGGCGTCACGCAGGACTGCGCCGTCGCGCGTTCCCCCGCGCCAGAGCGCCTCGGCCGCCCGCAAGGCGCGGTAGAGTACCGTCGCCGCCGGGCGCTGCTCGGCGGTCAGGTACTTGTTGCGCGAACTCATCGCCAGCCCGTCCGGCTCGCGCGTCGTGGGGCAGACGACGATGTCCAGGTCGAGGTTCAGGTCGCGGGCCATCTGTCGGACGACGACGGTCTGTTGCGCGTCCTTTTGGCCGAAGTAGGCGCGGTTGGGCCGGACGATGTTGAACAGCTTGGCGACGACGGTGGTCACGCCCTCGAAGTGAGTCGGCCGCTTGGCCCCCTCCAGCGGCTGGGTGACGCCGGTGACGAGCACGCGCGTCTGGTAGCCGGGTGGGTACATCTCGGCGTCGCTCGGCGCGAAGACGAGGGCGACGCCCTCGGCGCGCAGCAGCGATAGGTCACGCTCCAGGTCGCGCGGGTAGCGGCTCAGGTCCTCGGTCGGGCCGAACTGCTTGGGGTTGACGTAGATGCTGACGGCGACGTAATCGTTCTCGGCGCGCGCCCGGCGCACCAGGTCGAGATGCCCCTCATGCAGATAGCCCATCGTCGGCACGAAGCCGAGCGTGGCCGTTCCCTGCCGCCGCCGAACGGCGCGGACTTCATCAATGGTTGTCACTACTTTCACGGATTCACCTCATTCCAAAGCCCCCTCGACCTCGAGCAAAGCCAGCAGGCCGCGTACGTCGCCCGCCTCCAGGGGCGCGGCGCGACCGTCTTCCAGCCGGCGCACCAGCCGGCAGAGGGCGGCGTTGACCGGCGTGGGCGCGCCCACCTCCCGGCCGGCGCGCACCACCGCACCACAGATGGCCCCGATCTCCGTCGGCGCGCCGCGCAGCACGTCCTGCAGCATGGAGGAGCGGTTGGCGGCCGTGGCCCGGGCGACGGTCAGCGCCCGCTCGGCCGGATCGTCGAAGGGCAGGGCGATGCCCTGCGCGGCGGCCACGTCGCCCACCTCGCGCGCCGCCCGGCCCATCAGGCCCACCAGCGCTTCGTGCTCGGCCAGAAAGCCGTTGGGCACGCGCAGCAGCGCCGTCAGGGGGTTGATGGCGGCGTTGACGGCCAGCTTGCCCCACACCAGCCCGTCGGTGTTGTCCACCAGATGCGTCTCCAGGCCGGCGGCGGCGAAGAGCGCGGCCAGTTGCGGCAGGCGGGCCTGCTGGGCCGGGCCGAGCGCCGGGTCGCGGCCGATGTAGGTGGGGCCATGGCCGGCGTGACGCACCAGGCCGGGGCCGAGGACGGTCGCCCCCTGCGCCGTGACGCCCAGCGCCACCCGGCTTTCGCCCAGGACGCGGCGCAGCGTGGCGCGGTTGTTCAGGCCGTTCTGGAGGGTCAGGGCCAGGCCGTCGGCGTCGAGCAGGCGGGCGATGGCGCGGGCGGCCTCCTCCGTTTGCCGGCTCTTGACGGCCACCAGGGCTACGTCCACCGGGCCGGCGGCGGCGGGGTCGTCGGCCACGGCCAGGGGGTGGTGGGTGCGGTGGCCGTCGGGGTGCTCCAGCCACAGCCCGCCGGCGCGGATGGCCGCGAGTTGCGCCGGCCAGTGACCGAGCAGGGTCAGCGCGGGGCGAATGTCCTCCGGCGCGGCGCTGAGGCACGCGCCTAACAGGCAGCCCAACGCGCCCACGCCCACCACCGCCACGCGCAGCCTTGCCGCCGGCTCGTCTGTCCTCTCCAGGCTCATTTGACACTCGTACTCAGAGGAATCATCCGCAGATTGGGCAGATTGGGCAGATTATTGCAAGGCATTTGGAGACGTTCTTAAGAATCTGCCTGATCTGCTAAATCTGCGGACGATTCCTCTTACAAGCTTTGCTGGAAGGCGGCCAGTTCGTCGGCGCTCATGGGGAAGGTGTGCTCCTCGGCCGGGAAGCGCCCGGCGACCACGTCGTCGCGGTAGGCGGTGAACGCCTCGACGATCGGCCCGCGCAACTGGGCGTACTCCTTGACGAACGTCGGTTGCAACTTGTCGAACAGGCCCAGCACGTCGTGGTAGACCAACACCTGCCCGTCGCACGACGGCCCGGCGCCGATGCCGATGGTGGGGATGCGCAGCCGCTCGCTGATGGCCGCGGCCACCGGGCCGGGCACGGCCTCCAGGACGATGGCGTAGCAGCCCGCCTCCTCCAGGGCCAGGGCGTCGTCCACCAGGCGGCGGGCGGCGGCGGCCGTCTTGCCCTGCGTGCGGAAGCCGCCCAGCTTGCTGACCGACTGCGGCGTCAGGCCGATGTGGCCCATGACGGGGATGCCCGCGGCGACGATGGCCCGCACCGTCTCAACCATCTCCCGGCCCCCTTCCAGCTTGACGCTATCGACCATGCCCTCCTTCAGGAAGCGGCCGGCGTTGCGCACTGCCTCGCTCGCGTCGGCCTGGTAGGACAGAAAGGGCATGTCGCCCACCAGATGGGCGTAGGTCGCGCCGCGGGCCACGGCGCGGCAGTGGTGGAGCATCTCCTCCATCGTCACCGGGATGGTCGTGTTGAGGCCCATGACGACCATGCCCAACGAGTCGCCGATCAGGATCACGTCGATGCCCGCGGCGTCTACCAGGAGCGCGCCGGTGTAGTCGTAGGCCGTCAGCATCGTGATCGGCTCGCGCCGCCGCTTCCTGGCCGCCAGACTAAGGACTGTCACTTTCTTGCGTTCCATGCTATTCTCCCGCTGACTGCGGCTCCCCTGGGGCCGTTTCATAGAGTCGTTAGAGATGAAACGAACTTCGCGGACTCGCTTCTGATAATCTGCGAAATCTGCGGATTCTTCCTTCTTATGTCCGACGACAGGCTTGAACCGCGCGTCATCCATATGCCCGAGCTGGCTCCCGGCCAGTGGTTGAACGTCGAGCGCCCGCTGACCAGAGAGCAACTGCGCGGCCACGTCGTCTTGCTCGATTTCTGGGATTATACCTGCGTCAACTGTACGCGCACTCTGCCCTACGTGGCCGCCTGGAGCCGCCGCTACGCGCCGCTGGGGCTGATCGTCATCGGCGTCCACGCGCCGGAGTTCGGTTTCGCCCGGCTGCGCGCCCACGTGGAGCGGGCCATGGCCGAGCACGAGTTGACCTACCCGGTGGTGCTGGACAATGAGTACCAGACGTGGGAGCGATTTGCCGTGAAGGCGTGGCCGACGAAGGTGCTGGTCGATCCCGATGGCTACATCCGCGGGCAGTGGCAGGGCGAAGGGTATTATGGCGAGGTGGAGCGAGCCATCCAGACGCTGCTAGCCCGGCAGCGCCCGGAAGCGCCGTTGCCGCCGCCGATGGAGCCGCTGCGGGCTGAAGACGCGCCGGGCGCGGTCTGCTACCGGCCGACGGCCGAGGTCTACGCCGGCATCCAGGGTGGGGGGCTGTTCGCCGGTGGGCTGGGCAACCCGGCCGGCTATGCCACGCTGGGGCCGGTGGTCTACGAGCTGCCGCCGGCGGCTGAGCGGGAGGAGGGGCGCTTCTATCTGGACGGCATCTGGCGCGCCTGGCCGGAGGCGGTGGCCCACGCCGGGCAGGTGGGGGGCGTGGCGCGGCTGCGCTATCACGCCGCCTCGGTCAACGCCGTCCTCAGCCCGTCGGCCGATCCAGTGGAGACGCTGCTCGACCTGGGCCGGACGGCCGAGCCGATCATCGAGGTGCGGCAGGACGGCCGCCACCTGAGCCGGGAGACGGCCGGCGCGGACGTGGTCTTCGACGAGGCGGGGCGCAGTCTGGTGCGGGTCACGGAACCGCGACTGTACCAGCTGGCGCGCAACGACCGCTTCGAGGCGCACGAACTGGAGCTGATCTTCCGCGCCGCCGGACTGGCGCTCTATTCGTTCAGCTTCACCGGCTGCGTCGTCGCGCCGGGACGGCCGGGGCGCGAAGAGACCTACACCACCCGGTAGATGCGTAATAAATGGCTACGGATTTGCACGGATGATACGGATGAAGAACTGTCATAATGATTTATTTGTCCGTTCTGTATCCGTCAAAACCCGTAGCCATTTCTTAAAGCTCTACAAACGCGCCTCTACAGCTGGCCGTGTTCCCCCCCACGGTAGGCGCTCATGGCCCGGTTTAGCTCCAGCACCATCAACGCCGCCTGTTCCGGTGTGATGTAGATATTGGTCTCGTCCGCCTTGAACAGCTTTTCCTCTTCCAGACAATCTTCCTCGAAGCGCAGGCAGATATCATCCTCGTACGCCCGATCGAGTTCGTCGCAGAAGATCGACAACTTCAGGCTGCCATCGAGAAGGGTGATCTTGGTCATACGCTCCTCACTTGCATGATCTGACGGGTTGAGTGGTGGCTTACTTTTCCTGATCGCGCATATGAATATGGCCGCGGCGCACCGAACGCGTGTCCTCGATGGTGATGAACACGTTAGGATCGACCCGCTCGGCGATGGCGCACAGGGAGTCGGCCTCCTTGCGCTGGACGACGGCGACGATCATGCCGACCGTCCCGCCGCGGCCGTGGCCCCAGCCGACCGTCGCGCCGTAGCCCGCATGATGGATCTGCTCGATGATGCTCTGCGCCTTGTAGCGCGAGATTATGCGCACGTTGGCGAAGCCGGTCGCGGTGCGCTCATCCAGTATCATCCCGGCCACCGTGCCCACCGAGAAGCCCAGGCAGTAGCCCAGGACGTTCCACACGTTGTCCAGGTTGTTGACGACCTCGGCGATGGCGACGACGTAGGCCAGCACCTCGAAGAAGCCGGCCACGAACGCGGCCAGCTTCTTGCCGCGCATCATGACCAGGACGCGGACGGTGCTGATGGAGATGCCGAAGACGCGCAGGACGAAGATGAGCAGCGCGCCCACCAGCACGTCGGCGGTCAGTGGGGGAACGTCGAAAGAGAACATAAGGTTGCGTTGATGGTTGGATGTTGCGCCGGGCTGAATCGAATCGGGTCTATTTTACCCGCGGCCGAGCGGCCGCCAAACGGTTCGTAGTCAGGCAATTCATTGCCGTTCCTCGCGCGGGGAGAAGAACGGCAATGAATTGCCTGACTACGAACGATGTAGGGCAGAGGGCGGGCTGCCAACCCGCCCTATAAGCGCTTAAATGTTCAGCACCGGCAAGTTGCCAATGGGCACGCTCATGCTGAGGAAGCCGGCGTTAACCCACCCCTGCCGGCCGTCGCGCATGATGATCTTGACCCAGGTAGAACTGGGGTCGCGGGCCAGCAGCGTCACCGTCGCACCATTGTTGAGCGTCGTGAAGGACGGGAAGCCAACCCCCGGCCCGGTGCGCACGTTGAGCGCGCCCGTTACCACCGTGGCCGTGCCCTGACCGGTGGCCGGCGGCGGGTTGGTGGGCGGCGTGGTGGGCGTTGTCGGCGTCACCGGCGTCAGGCGCGAGACGGGAATGCTCGTGCGCAGGTAGATCGCGCTAGCCCAGCCGACCGTGCCGTTGGCCGTCGAGACCTGCACCCACGTCGCGTCGCCGTTGCGCAGGCCGGTCAGGTTGACCACTTCGCCGGTCATCAGCTTGGTGATGACCGCGAAGTTTGTGCCGGGGCCGCGCCGGAGGTTCAGCCGGTAGGAGGTCACCGTGCCCGTGCCGGGGAACTGGCCGCCCGTGCCCGGCTGCTGGCCGCCTGAGACCCGCGTCCAGTTCAGCCGCGCCTCGGCCCGCCCCGTGTCCTCGAAGTACTCCATCTTGATGGGGATGTTGCCGCCGGGCAGGTCGAGGTCGACCACGAAGGTCGTGGCCGGCATGACGCGCCACTGGTCGATGACCAGGGCGTTGTTGACCCACAGCCGCACGCCGTCATCGGTGATGGTCGTGAAGCGATAGCGCCCGCCCTCCAGTGACAACGTGCGCACCCAGCGCACGGAGAAGCGGTCGACCGGGAAGCCGGCCGCCGGCGAATTGAAGCCCCAGTTGAAGTTGACTTCGGAGGTTGTGCCGGTCAGCGCCGGGGAACCGCTCAGGTTCGTGTTGGCGAAGTACTCGTTGAACCACGGCTGGTTGGGCGACGGCTGCGGCGCGGGCGCGGAGACCAGCGCGTAGCTCATCTTGGCCGTGGCCACGCCGCCCGCCTCATAATATTGGACGACGACGGTGTGGTTGCCCGCGCCCAGAAAGACGTCGGCCACGATGGTTCGCGCCGGCCCGTCGATCCAGGAGTCGATGATCTTCACGTTGTCCACCCAGACGCGCATGCCGTCGTCCGCGGTGGCCGTGAAGCGATACGTGCCGGCGGCCAGCGCGGCCGTCTGCGTCCACTGCGCCGAGAAGTTGTCGCTGAAGACCTGGCTGCCCGGCGACCCGGCGCCCCAATCGAAGTTGACGGCGGCGTCCTGGCGAACGAGGACGGGCGAGCCGGTCAGGCTGCGGTTGTTCCAATACCGGCCCTCCCACGGGCCGCCCTGCGCGCTCAGGGCGCGTGAACCGCCGCTCAGCGCCGCGATGATGAGGGCGACGAGAAGCGCGGTCAGGGGGATGAAACGGGATTTGCTATTCGGGAACCACCTGTTCATTGAGGACGCTCCTGTTCACGCCGCGCGCCCGACTCGGATACCCACCATACAGGGCCACGGCTCACCGGCGCGGGGACAGGCCGCGCCACCTATACATGACATAATGATAGTCGGCGTGTATCTATATGTCAAGTGGAGAGGGCGTGAAAGAGGCGGAGGAGCAGGGGAGCCGAGGGGCAGGGGGAAACTCCTCGGAGTGCGCGTCCTCAGATGCGCGACGCTCATAAACGCGCGGCGCTCCAAACGTGGGTGCGGTTCGGGCCGCCCGCATCTGAGGATGCGGACGCTAGGGCGGGGCGCGCCGCAGCAACTCGCGCGTGTCGCCATTGCGGCGGGTGATGCGCAGTTCGTCCAGGTGCTCCAGCAGGGCGATGGCGTACTTGCGGCTGGTTCCCAGCAGGTCGCGGGCCTCGGCGGCGGTGATGGCGCCGGTGCGCTCCAAGTGGGCGCGGAGTTGGCCGATGAGCCGCTCATAGACCGCGGCCGAGTAGACCACGTCCTCGGCGATGGGCCGGATGCGCCCCAACTCCACCAGGGCAAAGTAGACCGGCTCGCCGACCAGGGCCCTGGCTTCTTTGACGCTGGGAGAGTTGACGCCGGCGCGCTCGAACGCCGCCTCCAGCCGGGCGACAGCCGCCTCCTGTTCGGGCGAGAAGCGCACCACGTGTCCCGGCAGCTTCAGCAGCACGCCCGCTTCAGCCACTTGCCCCTCAGCGACCAGCGCCTCGCGCAGCGCGCCGAAGACGGCCGGGGTCAAGCCCAGCCGCCCGCGCAACGCCTCCCGATCCAGCCCCGGCCGCAGCGGCGCGTCGCGGTGGTGGCGGGCCAATTCGGCCAGCGCGCGCTCCCGCAACTCGCGCCAGGCGGCGGCGGCGACCACGTGGTTGCCGGCCATGAGCGCCTGCCCGTCGGCGAGCAGACGTTGCAGCGGCTCAGGCCCGTCGGCGGCGGGCAGGCCGGCGCGCCGGAACAGGTCGGTCGCCGGCAGCGGGCCGGAGCGGGCCAGCGCGCCCAGCAGCAGCTCCTCCGGCGTGCCCTGGGCCAGCGTCCGGAAGCGCTCCAGAACGTCGGGCCGGAAACGGCGGTGGCGGCGTCCAGGGTAGGGATCGAGCACGCGCCCACCGCCCACCGTCGCGCCAGGGGACGGGCGGCGCAGGATGAAGCGGTCGCCGCGGGCCGCGGCCACCGGCGCGGTGAGGGCCAGCTGCACCCAGCCCGTCGCGCCAGGCGGGATGGCGTCGCCGCCAATGACGCGCGCATGGGCCGTCACCTCGGCTGCGCCGACGAACAGCTTGACTTCAGCGTTGTGGGTCAGGGGGGCGTCGGCCTCGCGCAGGTGGCGGTAGTGCGCGTCGAGCAGCGTGGTTGGGCGCAGCAGGCCGGGGGGCGCGACAACCTGGCCGCGCTGTAGGTCGTCCCGGTCGACGCCGGTCAGGTTGATAGCGACGCGGCTGCCCGGCAGGGCCACGTCCCGCTTCGTCTTGTGGGTCTGGAGGCCGCGGATGCGCCCCGTCCGGCCGCCGGGCTGGACGGCGACCTCGTCGCCGACGCGCAGGCTCCCGTCGAGCAGCGTGCCGGTGACGATGACGCCGAAGCCGGGCAGGGTGAAGACGCGGTCGATGGGCAGGCGAGGCCGCCCCAGGTCGGCCGCCGGGCCGATCTCGCGCAGGGCCGCGGCCAACGTCTCCTTGAGCGCCGCCAGTCCCGCGCCGCTGCGCGCCGAGACGGGCAGGATGGGCGCGTCGGCCAGCGCCGTGCCCCGCAGCGCTTCGCCCACTTCCAGCGTCACCAGTTCCAGCCAGTCGGGGTCGTCCACCAGATCGGTCTTGGTCAGGGCGACGACGCCGCGCTTGACTTCCAGCAGGTCGAGGATGGCGAGGTGCTCGCGCGTCTGGGGCATGACCCCCTCGTCGGCGGCGATGACGAACAGCGCCAGGTCGATCCCGCCCACGCCGGCCAGCATGTTCTCGATGAAGTCGCGGTGGCCGGGCACGTCCACCACGCCGACCTCCTCGCCGTCCAGCGTCAGCCAGGCGAAGCCGAGGTCGATGGTCATCTCCCGCGCCTTCTCCTCGGCCAGCCGGTCGGGGTCTATACCGGTCAGGGCCAGCACGAGCGTGGATTTGCCGTGGTCAACGTGGCCGGCCGTACCGATGACGTGCATGGCTCTAAAAATCTCCTGGGGATAAGAAGAATCATCCGCAGATTAGGCAGATTAGGCAGATTGTAAGAAGCTCACGCAAAGATCGCTAAGGTCGCCAAGATCGCCAAGCGTCATAAACCTTTGCGTTCTTTGCGTGAACCTCTTAATCTGCCGAATCTGCCCAATCTGCGGATGATTCTTATTCTTCACGGACCGGGACGAGCGCCGGCTGCCGCCGCCGGTTGGGGTTCTGGTCGAGCGCCTTCTCGACCTCTTCCAGCCACAGCACCGGCCACTTCTTGATCGCCTCCGACTGCGCCGTGTAGACGCGGGCCAGTTGGGCCAGCTCCTGCTCCAGGCGTTCGATGCCCTCTTCCAGCCCGTGCAACTGGTCGCGCAACTCGCGCTCGCGGCGGTCGCTGATCGACTGCCGCTGGAGGATGTCGGACTCAAAGTTCTTCCACTTGCGGCTGTCTTCGACGACGTACTGCTCCCAGCGCGACTCCATGCGCTTCGATTCGACGCGCACCAGTTCATTGGCCTCGCGCTGCTGCTGTTCCAGGTGGGTTTGCAGGCCGCGCAGCGTCTCGATGGCCGTGCGCGACTCGTTGTACTGGTTGTTAAACTTCACCCAGTCCTGCGTGAAGCGCTGCAACGTGGACTCGTGCTCGTCCATGGCCCGCTGCCAACCGGCGAGGCGTTGGTTGCGCTCGTGCTCGCCGATCTGCACCTGCTCCGTCCAGTCGCCGATGCTCTTGCGCAGCAGCAGTTGGGCCTCGCTCGTCGTCTGGGCCGAGACCTGCACCTTGGCCAGGTTCTGCCCCAGAATCTCCAACCGGGTGTTGATCGGCTCCCAGCGCTTGCCGATCTCCAGCAGCGCCAGTTGCACTTCGGCGATGTTGCGGTTGTCCTGCTTCTCTTTCTCTTCGACGAAAGCCAGCGAGCGCTCCACCTCTTCGACCTGCGACGCGACCTGCGTCAGCGTATTCTGCTGCACGCCAATGAGGTTGGCGAGGCGGGCCTCCTCGGCCTGGCGCAGCGGCAGCACCTGCTCGATGCGGCCGATAGCCGGCAACTCCTTGCGGATGTCGGCGATCTCGCGGGCGATGGCTTCCTGTTCGACGCGCCGCAGCCGGTCTAGCTCGCGCTCCGACTCGATGCGCCGCTTGTCGTACTGCTCGATCATCTTCACGATGTCGTCCTTGAATTGGGACAACTGCGTATCGACCATCGGGATGCGGGTCAGTTGGGAGTTGACCAGCGAGAGTTGCTTCTCCAACTCCTGGATGCGCCGGTCGCGGCCGGTCAACTCGCGTTCGGCCAGCACGGCGCGCTGCTCCAACTCGACCAGCTTGCGCACCGATTTGCGGCGCTCTTCGTCGAGCCACTCCAGGCGCTTGCGCAGTTCGTGAACTTCCTGTTCCAGGGCGCTGCCGGCGGGCTTGGGACTCGCGTTTTTGCTCATCGCGTTCAGACTCCTGGGCGCGCCCGCCTCCGGGGCGGGGGCAGCCTGGCAGCATTATACAGAGCGGCCGGGAGGCAGGCCAACTTGCCCTACTTCACTCATGCGCCATACAATCTAGCCCATGCGCCCCCAGCTTCATATTGGTATAGACTGCCGGCTGCCGACGTACCAGATGGGCGGCATCAGCCAGTACGCCATCCACCTCGTTCGGGCGCTGGCCGAACTGGGCGGGGCGGAGCGGTATACCGTCTTCCACAGCCGGAAGGAGACGCGCTCGTTTTTACCGAGTGACGACCGTTTTTCGCGTAGCGAATTGTGGACGCCACCGCATCACCGCCTGGAACGGTGGGCGCTGGCAGCCGAACTGGCGCGCCACCGGCTGGACGTGTTCCACAGCCCCGACTTCATCCCGCCGGCCGGCGGGGTGGGGCGGCGGATCATCACCGTCCACGACCTGAACTTCCTCTACTATCCCGACTATCTCACGGCCGAGAGCCGCCGCTACTACGCCGATCAGATCGCCTGGGCGGTGGCCGCGGCCGACCACATCTCGGCCGACAGCGAGGCCACGCGGGCCGACCTGCTGGCCCTGCTCCACGTCCCGCCCGACAAGGTGACGACTATCCATTTGGCCGCCAACCCTGTGTACTGTGCCGCCTACCCGGCGGCGGTCATCGACCAGACGCTGGCGAAGTACGAACTGGAGCGCGGCTTCCTGCTGGCGGTGGGCACGCTGGAGCCGCGCAAGAACCTGACCACGCTGCTGCGCGCCTATGACCGGCTGCGGCGCGAGGCGGGGGTGCTCGCGCCGCTGGTGCTGGCCGGCCGTCAGGGGTGGCTGTACGACGAGGTGTTCCAGACCATCGAGCGGTTGGGGTTAGCATCCTCGGTGCGTCACCTGAGCGGCGCGCCGGACGTGGAACTGGCCCATCTGTACCGGGCGGCGGGTGTGCTGGCTTTCCCGTCGCACTACGAGGGTTTTGGGTTGCCGGCGCTGGAGGCGATGCACGCCGGCTGCCCCGTCGTCGTCAGCGACCGCGGCTCGCTGCCGGAGGTGGTGGGGCGCGCCGGGGTGATCCTGCCGCCGGACGACGTGGAGGCCTGGGCGGCGGCGTTGGCCCGCGTGTTGGGCGACGCGGAGTACGCCGATGGGCTGCGCCAGGCGGGGTATGAGCAGGCGCGGCGCTTCACGTGGCAGAAGACGGCCGCGGCGACGTTGAGGCTCTATCGAGGGGAATGAGAGTGTCTGCCCTCCGTGTCACTCCGTGTTCCTCTCCCAAATCTGCGTAATCTGTGGATACTTCTCTCATGGCTCGTATCCTGCTATTAACCCCCCAGCTACCTTACCCGCCGCACCAGGGAACCAGCCTGCGCAACTTCCACATCCTGCGCGCGCTGGCCGAGCGCCACCAGGTGACGCTGCTCAGTTTCGCTGAGGGGGACGGGCCGCCCGATCTGGCGGTGTTGCGCTCGCTGGCCCGCGTGCTGCCCCCGGTGGCCGTCCCGCCGCCACGCTCGGCCGGCCGGCGGCTGCGGCAACTGGCGACGACGCGCGAGCCGGACGTGGCCCTGCGGCTGCGCGACCCGGCCTTCCCGGCGGCGCTGGCCGCGGCGCTGCGCGCGGACGCCTATGACGCCGTGCAGGTGGAAGGCATCGAACTGGCGCACACCATCCCGACGATTCGCGCGGCGAGGGCGAGGATCGTGCTCGACTGCCACAACGCCGAGACGGAGTTGCAGCGGCGCGCCTTTCGGGCCGACCTGGGCCGGCCGGGACGCTGGCCGGCGGCGGCCTACTCCCGGCTGCAAACAGGCCGGCTGGCGCGCTTCGAGCGGTGGGCGCTGGGCGCGGCCGACGCCGTCATCGCCGTCAGCGAGGCCGACCGCGACCACCTGCGCCGGCTCTGGGGCGCGGGGGCGGGCGACATCACCGTCATCCCCAACACGATTGACGTGGGCGAGTACGAGTGGGCCGGGCCTGTGCCGGACGCGGCGCGCTTCGACCTGGTCTTCACCGGCAAGATGGACTACCGGCCGAACGTGGATGGTATGTTGTGGTTCGCCGAGGCGGTGTGGCCGCTCATCGCCGCCCGGCGGCCGGGGACGACGTGGGGCATCGTCGGCCAGCGTCCGCATCCGCGGCTGGAGGCGCTGCGCGCCCTGCCGGGCGTGACCGTTACCGGCCGCGTGGAGCGCGTTCAGCCGTACCTGGCCGGCGGCGCGGTCTACATTCTGCCATTGCGCGTAGGCAGCGGGACGCGGCTCAAGCTCATCGAGTCCATGGCCGCGAGCAAGGCCATCGTCTCGACGACAGTGGGGGCTGAGGGGTTTCCGGTCGCGGATGGGCGGGAGCTGCTGCTGGCCGACGCGCCGGCGGCTTTTGCCGAGGCGGTGGTGGGGCTGCTGGGCGACCCCGGCCGGCGGCGGGAGCTGGGCGCGGCGGCCCGCGTCTTCGCGGCGCGCTACGATTGGCGGGAGACGGTTGTGCCGTTGGCCGGGTTATATGAGCGGTTACTGACACCTATAGGAAGATGAAGAGAAATACAGAGAGACACTGAGACCACACAGAGGGACACGGAGACGACTCTCGCTTCCTCTGTGTCTCTCTGTGTCTGCCCTCCGTGTCTCTCTGTGTTCCTCTTAATGCCTTGATTCGGCGATCATGTGCATGCCGCCATGGTTCGAGAGCGTGATCTGCGCGTTGAGGGCAATAGCCTGGCTAGGGGCCAGACGCAGCCGGTAGCGCCGGGCGACGGCGGCCACGATGAGATGCGCCTCCATCAGCGCGAAGCCGTTGCCAATGCAGATGCGCGGCCCGCCGCCAAACGGCATGTAGGCGAACTTGGGCAGCGCCCGCTCCCGCTCCGGCGTCCAGCGGTCGGGGTCGAAGCGCTCCGGGTCGGGGAAGTAGGCCGGCCGGCGGTGCATGACGTAGGGCGAGATCCACAGCAGTTCGCCCCGCCGCAACTGGTAGCCGCCGAGCGTCGTATCAGCCGCGGCGCGCCGGACGTTGATGACCCAGGCCGGCGGGTAGAGGCGCATGGCCTCCTTGATGACCTGCATGGTGTAGGGCAGGCGGGGCAGGTCGCTCAGCGCCGGGGGACGCTCACCCAACACAGCATCGACTTCTTCGTGTAACCTTTCCTCGACCTCCGGGTGTTGGGACAGTAGATACCAGGCCCAGGTCAGCGCGTTGCTGGTCGTCTCATGCCCGGCCACAAAGAGCGTCACCAGTTGGTCGCGCACCTCTTGGTCGCTCATGCGGTCGCCCGACTCATCGCGCGACAACAGCAGCATGGAGAGCAGGTCGCCGGTGTCCTGTATCTGCCCGTCGACGGCCGTGGCGCGGCGCTCGGCGATCAGGCGGTCGATGGTCTCGTAGAGCACGCCCGTGGCCTCCTGGCGGCGGCGGTTGGTGGGCGTCGGCAGCCAGTCGGGCAGCAGGAAGGGAGACTGGAACTCTTTGTCGGCGATGGCCTGGATGACGTGGATGGCCTGGCCGATGCGTTCGGCCGTGTCGCGCATCGCCACCCGGTCAGCGCCGAAGAGCGATCGGGCGACGATGTACATGGTCAACTCGCGCATTGTTTCGTTGACATCCATCGTCGCGCCGTCGCCCCACTCGTCGAGCATGGCCTCGGTGTAATCGACCATGACGCCGGCATAGGCGTCGATGCGGCGGGTGTGGAAGGCGGGCTGGGTCAGGCGGCGCTGGCGCTTGTGCTCCTCGCCGTTGGAGGAAACCAGGCCGTGGCCGATGACCCGGTCGAGGATCTTCACGTCGCGGTCGTCTTTGGGGAAGTTGGCGGCCTGGGTCACCAGCGCTTCGCGCACCAACTCCGGGTCGCTGATCAGGTAGAAGGTGTTGCCGAAGGCGCCAAAGCGCGCGAAGGGGCCGTAGGTGTCGGCCAGATGGCTGGTGTAGACGGGCGCGCCGGCGATCAGGTGGCGGGCGACGCCGAAAAAGGGCAAGCCTTTGGGGCCGGGGGCAGTATTGGCATGGATCATCTTGGTGGTAATCCTATCGCTGTCAGAACAGATCGACATGAGAACCTGTCCGCACCAAAACAAGTTCTTCGCCAATGATGCGGTAGATCAATAGCCAGTCTGGCTGCAAATGGCACTCTCTGGTTCCGGCGTATTGCCCCAGGAGGGCATGGTCACGAAAACGACTGTCAAGCACCTCTACCTGAGCGAGGGTCGCGATTACGCCCTTCATTATCTCCATGTCGAGACCGTGCCGTTGGGCGCGTTTCACGTCTTTCTTGAACTGGGTGGTGTAACGGACGGTGCGCACTATATCCCCAGGTCGGCGAATAACCCATCAAGCTCATTATACGCTGGCAACGAGTGATGCGCCTGGCTTTCTTCAAGCGCGGCGGCGGTCTCAGCGTTGTAGACTCGCACGGCAAACGGCAAACCCTGATGCATCTCAACCTGACGGAAAAAGAGGGTAATGGCCTGGGCTGTAGTCAGTCCTAGCCGATCAAAAATGACTTCGACACTCTGCTTGAGGTCCGGCTCGATCCGCGCCGTGACGCTTGACGATTTGGTCATTATTTGCCTCACTTGTATATCAATGTACACACATTGTATTACAACTGAGTGCTCCGGCAAGTGAGTAAAGAATATACGATTATAAACACGCCTTTAGATAGAGGACGCAGGCTTGGGGGGAGGTATAATGACATCGTCTCCAAGCGGGGACAAGGAGCCACACCATGATCAAGGAACGTTTCAGCGAGGTCGCGATCGTCGACCTGCCGCCGCTGCGGGTCGCTTGCTTTCGGGCGATCAGCCGGACGCCGGAGGATGACGCGGTAAAGGTGTTGACCCAGTGGGCGGCCGAAGCGGGGCTGGTTGGCCGGCCGCGCAGCTTCGGCTTCGACGTGGCGGTGTCGCCGGCGCAGGCGGAGGCGGGGTTGCGCGGCTACGAGTTGTGGTACGTTGTGCCGCCGGCCGTCTGGCCGTCGCCGCCGGTGACGATCCGGGAGTTCCCCGGCGGACACTTCGCGGCGATGACCGTCTACGACCCGTTTGTCGACCCCTTCGCTCACATCCCGGCCGGCTGGATGGCGCTGCACGAGTGGGTGACCGCCCACGGGATGGCCGCGCCGGGCGAGATGTTGTGCCTGGAGGAACTGGTCGAGCGGGATGGGGTGAGCGACTTGGTGCTATATCACCCTGTTCAGGAAGGGGTATAGGATGCAGATGATGCCGAGATGAGTGACGCCGAACAGGCTACTATTCGCCATATCCTCACCAACTACCGCGTGATCGCCGCCGTCGGCTACTCCGACCGCGACCGGACGCGGGCCAACTACTACGTGCCGGCCTACCTGAAGGGGCAGGGATACACCGTCATCCCGGTCAATCCGGGACTGGCCGAGGGGTTGGGCCGACCGGCCTACCCTTCGCTGGCCGACGTGCCCGAGCCGGTGGACGTGGCGCTGCTCTACGCGCCGCCGGCGGCCATTGGCGGGGTCGTGGAGCAGGCCATCGCCCACGGCGTCCAGGCGATCTGGCTGCCGCTGGGCGTTGTGGACGATGCCGCCGCCGCGCGGGCGCGAGCCGCCGGATTATTGGTGGTGATGGATCGGTGCATGATGGTGGAGCATAAGCATCTGGAATAGAGGCTTGCACTTAGGACAGCATCTGCTTCGTTAGAGACTGTGGTACAATTTCCAGGCGACTCCGGTGTTTAGACCTACACTCCGCTTGAGGACATCATTATGACTGTTACCGCTACACTTGATGGTCTTATCGTGAGCGACCCACAATTGCACAGTGGGCGGCCAGTAATCGCAGGCACAGCCACATCCGTGCGGGCCATTGCCGCACTCTACAAACTCGGCCTGACTCCAGAAGAGATCACCGGTGAACTGCCCTTGACCTTCAGCCAGGTGTACGCTGCCCTTACCTATTATCATCTACACTCTGAGGAGATCGAAGCCGATCTTTTGGCTGATTCTGAGGAGCGTTTGAAGGCTGAATACGGTGATTTTTATCAATGACCCAAATTCGCCTTTACGTTGACGAAGTATTCTCTGCGTTCCTCTAGGAGCTATCGACTCCGCCTTCCGCCCACACCGTCATCTTCCTAACCTGCTCCGCCAACGACTCGCTGCTCAGCGTGCTGGCCTGCATGCGCTCTACCAGGAGGGGGAAGCACAGCGGCGACGGCCGGGCCAGCGCGGCCCAGACGACGCGCTGCGCCGCCATGCCGGCCAGTGTGCGCTGCAAGCGGCTTTGCTCCAGCTGGCGACTGAGCACCTCGCGGTGGGCCTGGGCCAGCAACAGGTTATCCGCGTCGTACTTGCGGAAGACCTCGTAGAGCAGGCTGCTCGACGCCTGCAAGTGGCGGGCCTTGCGCGGCTGGCCAGGGAAGCCCTGGAAGATAAGGCCGGCCACACGAGCGATCTCGCGGAACTGGCGCAGGGCCATCTCGCTCTCGTTCAGCCCGGCGGCGATGTCCTCC
>NZ_JAYRVJ010000333.1:0-18030 GCF_041918635.1 Promineifilum sp. (SeqCode) | reverse complement strand
TCACCCCTGCTCCCCTGCGCCCCCGCTCCCCCGCGCTACCATCCCATCCCAGATCGCCTCTCGCGCCTGGGCGAGCACGCCATCCAGCGGCTGAGCGGCGTCGATGACGACGAGGCGGCTTCCCGCCAGGCGCGGATCTGATTCATCCACCAGCCGGCGCAGCAGCCGGGCCTTGGTCTCAATGGTCTCGCGGCTGTGATCCGGCTTGCGGCGCACCGACACATCGGGATCGACGGCCAGGATCAGGAACAGATCGGGCGGCTGGAAGCGGCGGTAGAGCGCCTCTTCCCGGCCGGCCAGACTGCGGGCCACAAAACCATTGTCGCCGCCGGCGGCAATGCGAATTTCCGGCCCGTCGAGCGGCGCTTCCAGCGGAAAGCGGTCGTACAGAACGATACCGCCCGCCGGGAGGTCGCTCCGGAGCGCGGCGCGATGGCGGCGGTAGCGATCGCTACCCACCGACAGGTAGTGGGCGTACAGGCACGCCTGCCGCCCGCCGGCTAACGTTCGGGCGATGACGTTCTCCTCGCCAAAGCGGGCCGCGAAGCCGCGATGGGCGCGCCGTCCGGCCCGGAACGCCGTATAAAGCCAATCGCTGAGCCGCGACGGCTGCTTGCTGCCCAGGTAGTAAGGGTGCAGTTGCACCATGCGGCCGAGCCAACTCTTCAACTCGCGTCCCACCGTCGTCTTGCCCGCCCCATCCGCGCCCACCAGAGCGATGGACAGGCCGCCGCCCGGTAAGGTCATCTTGCGCGCCGGCTCGAACCGGAAGCGGTTGCGGCGGCGGGCCGACTCGTGCGCGTAGCGCAGCACGGCCGGCGCGCGCCCACCGCGCTGATAGGGGCGCAGCCCGGCGCGGGCGGCGCGGCGCAGGCGAAGTAGTTCGCGCCCGTCGCGCACCGATTCCGGCCGCCCGACCGCGCGCAGGAAGCGCTCGACCGTCTCGGCCAGCGCCGGCCCCAGCAGGTCAGCCGTCGCCTCGCGCACCCGTTCCGGCGTCGTCCGCGCCAGCAGCCAGTCAATCTCCTCCCGAATGTGCGCCGGCAGCCCGGGCGAGCGAATACCCAGCAAGTCCTTGACGCCGTCGCGGTCGCGGTACTTCAGCAGCGCCCGCAGTGACAGCACCATCAACTCCAGTTCCGAGGCCGGGACCTTGACGCCGTCTTGCAGGCGGGCGGAGTCCAGAAAGCGCTCCTCCAGAGGCAGTTGGTAATTCTTGACGAACTGCTCGCCCAACACCAGCCGGTAGTGCACGTGCAGGTGGAACAGCGCGCCGCCGGCCGGGTCGAAGCCCAGGTAGTCCTCGATCCCCGGATAGCGCTTGCCCGGCGGGGCCAGCATGCGCCGGATGCGCAGCGGGCCGAGGTGCGCCTGGAAGCGCGCCGCGTCGTCGGGATCGACCAGGATGTCGAGGTCTGTGCCCCCGCTCAGCCCGCGGGCCAGGCGCAGGTTGCTCTTCCAGTGGCAATAGCGAATGCCCTCGCGGTTGAGCGCGGCGAACAGCGCCATTACCGTCGCCAGCGCGCCCGCACCCGCTGCCTCAACTGTCGAACAAACAGAATCCGCATTCTCAGATGCGGACTCTACTTGCCACCGGCCACCGGCCACCGGCCACTCATTCACTACCGGCCAACTACTATCCACCATCGTTCTACCCCTCGAATGAATAGCCCTGCAGAAAGTCGTATGCCTTCATGCGCTCCTCGACCTCGCGCCGCCAACGCGGTTCCCAGACCACCCGCTCCCGGCTGCGTTCCGGCGACGGGTGCACCACGCTCCGGCAAGCGGCCAGATACGCCTCATCGGCCTCCAACCCCAGAAAGTCACAGACACGCGCCAGTTGGGCGGTCGGCGAAGCGACGACCTCTTCATAATGGACGGTCAGCACCTCGCCGGCATCGATGCGCCGGCGCAGCCCGGCCACGGCAGCGCAGTTGGTGAAGTAGTGGTCGATGGCGTTCTCGAACGAGCGCTGACCGCGAACCATGATGTAACTGATGGGGTCGAACGGGTTGCGCACGACGAGTAAGAATCGTACCGTTCCCTCGCCCGCCGCGGCCTGGGAGGCCACGCCGCGCACGCGGTCGAGCAGCGCCGGGTCCTGAGCCAGCCGGCGCGTTGTCGAGCCGGAAGTGCTGTCGCCGACGACTTGCGCCCGGCGATAGCGTCCCTGCCATTGCCCCGGTACGAGAAACGAGTAGGCCTGCACGCGCCGCGCCGTCACCCGGCCCTTCAGGAAGTCGCGCCGCGCCCCATTGGCCAGAACGTGGCCAATCTGCTTCTGGCTGAAGCCGGCCTCGACGAAGCGCAGCACGTCCATGTCGTCGGGCAACACGGCGTCGGGATGAGCGTCCAGCAGCGAGCCGAGCAGGCTGGTTCCGCTCTTGTTATGGCCGATAAACAAACAGAGCGTACGCATATCCTCGAACGCCTCCGGCCGGCGCAGCGTCGCGACGTAGGACGTCAGGTAGCTCTTGCGCAATAGCAAGTGACGGTATGCGTCACCGCGGATCACCGCCCGGCCCACGCCTTGCTGCGTGAAACGCCGCCAGGAACTCGAGTTGAACAAGGACGTAGACAGGTGGTCAAGCGTCCAGCTCATCGCACGACCCCTCCCCGCCCTTCACCCTCTCCCCAATGGGCGGAATGATCGCGGCCAAGGCCACCCGCCGGGTTGGCCGCGATGGCCGGAGCAGCTTCGACCTCGGCCACCAGCAGACCGATCAGGCCCAGCGCAATCCACCACAAGCCCAGCCCGTAAACGACGATCATGTTGATGAAGTTGCTCACGATGATGTGAAACAGGATGACCAGCCAGAGCATAAGCAGTAATTTGCGACTCATGAGGCCACGCGACGGCAACGCCTTGTAGCGGCGCAACGAGCGGGCCAGCCACACGAACACCGGCAACATGTAGAGCGCTAAGCCGACCGCGCCCTGCTCGGCCAGGATGCTCAGGAAGTAGTTGTGCGAGGCGTGATCTTTGTTGTCGTGGGCCATATCCAGCAGCCGGTCGTAGAAGGCGCGGTCGTAGCGGTCGAAGTTGCCATAGCCCCAACCGAACAGCGGCCTGGCCTGGAACATGTTGTACGCGCCGACCATGATTGGCAGCCGGCTAAGGGCCGAGTTCTCCGCCTCCGATGACGTCAGCCGCTCTTTGGCCCACTCCAACTGGCCGGCCAGCAAGACACCAGCCCCCAGCACGACGATGGGCACGGCAACGGCGGCCAGCTTGAGCATGAAACGCGGATAAATAAGCGCCAGCGCCGCCCCGACGGCCAACCCACCCATCCAACTGGCCCGCGAGAAGGAGATGAATGTACCGTATAGCGTCAACAGGAAACAGATTGTGAAGAGTTGTCGCCGCCGCGCCGAGTCGGACTGCTGCCCAGCGTGAAACAGGATCAGGCCGCCGAACATGAGGGCGATGGTGTAGATGGCGGCGTTGATGAGTGTTCCCACCGTGCGCTCGCCGGCGTTTTCCATCCATTCCGATGGCAGCAGGCTCGGCGCGAACTGGGAGAGAACGCCGACCGCGGCCTGCGACAGGACGACCAGCACCGCCGCCATCAGCAGCCAGTTCATTTCCCAATCGCTGGGCCGGGCCAACCGGATGATCAGATAGAGACACATCGCCACCACGATCCGGTCGTAGAACAGGTATAGCGTGGCCTGTGGCTGGCTGTTTTGCAGCAGAATCGAGACGACGCTGACCATCACGTAGCCGGCCATGGCGACTTCCGGCAGCCCCAGCCGCGGCAAGGAGCGCGGCCGGATGCGCAGCGCGGCGCTCAGGACGATGAGCCCCAGCGTCAGCAGCGGCAGCCCCCGGTGAATCGCCCAGTAGACGTATCGTTCGGCAGCCGTGTCGGTGTGCAGCAACAGCGGCGTTAACATCAGCCAGACCACCACCGACACGAACGGGTAGCGGTGGATGACGACCAGCGCCGGGACAGCCAGCAACAGCCCGGCGGCGATCTGCCACCAGCCGGTGATTACCAGATAGGCGATGACCACGCCTACGATCCCGCCCAGCAATAGCACGAGCGAGACGAGCGGCCACGCAGGACGACGCGCAATTCCTTCCATAGTTAGGGGCTAGGGGTCAGGGACTAGGGTCTAGGAAAGAGCATTTCTCCCCTAGGCCCTGGCCCCTAATTAACGGCGACAGCGGTATCGGGCGGGGGCGCAACAATCCGATAGGACGGCACGGCCCGCCCCTTGCGATCCAGCATCGCTTCGCGGCCGCGCCAGGCGGCAGCGCGGGCGACGTTGAGCGGCTGGTCTATGGCGTAGAAGAGTGTCTTCTCGCCGCGTGACAGGTTAACGTCGTCCAGAACATAGCCGAGTGAGGCCATCTCCGCGCCGGCTTTCTGTTCCATGTAGGCGATCTGCCGCCGCGACATGACGTTGCGGAAGCGGCCGATTGAACTGGTCGAGATGCGCCCCGGCTGGCGGCGGCCGTAGGAACTGTTGCCACCCTCGTCGCGGAACTGCTGCGCGCTTTGCATGGTCAGCATCTCCGGACTGTACGCCTCACCCAGGAAGGCGCACAACTCTTGCAGCGTCTCCTCGGGCCGGAAGACCAACGTCTCGTAGCGCAGCAGCTTGTAGCGGTCGGGATAGCGCTGGCTGTTGCGCCGGGCGCATTCCACCGACCACAGCCACATCGCCGTGCCCGCGCCCACGCCGCCGCGGCTCTGGCCCCAGCGCGTCCAGGCCGAAGCGTAGCGGTCGCGTGGATCGCGGATCATGTGGATGATGCGCGCCTGGGGGAAAGCCTCGAAGATGGGTTCGGCGTAGCGCTCGGTGTTCAGCGACTTGTCGCCCCAGCGCGGCTTGCCCTGGCGCTCGGCGTAGTGCCGGCCGATCAGGTCGAACAGGCGCGCATAGCTCGGCTCGCCCTGCCAGAACTCGCGGCGCAGCCGGTTCGCGTCGGGCCGCAGCCGCACGATGCGCTTATAGCGCATCATCATGGCCAGGCAACGCTCGAAGTTGGCCTGCTGGCTCAGATCGCCGTACTGGCCATAGAAGTGCGTCCACAGGTTGGTGCGGCGCATCATGGCGATTGTCGGGTGCGAACCGAGCAGGGCGTAAATCAGGCTGGTGCCGCTGCGCTCCAGACCGGCAATGTAGATGGGTTGACTTTCCATGCGCAACTACTCCCCAAGCATAAATTAGGAATCAGGAATTGCCGGCGGCTCGTGATGCGCCAGCGGTAGCGAGCTCAATCATTGGCAAACAACTGCCAGGCCAGCGCGCCGGCCCTGTTGAACGGTTCGTCCATCCAGTGTCGCAGCCGCCTCGGCCGGATCGTCGCGCCGGCGGCTGCCTCATACCCGAGAGCCTCCATTTCGGCCCCCACCTGGCTCTCGACGTAGCGCGGGATGGTATCCCGCGTCTGCCTACTCGACAGGACAGGCGTAGGGCTGCCCCATATCGTCTCGTCTAGCGGCGAGGCCGCCGTCCCTGGAACCATCTCAGGGTAACAACGCTCGCCCAAGAAGGCGCACACCTCGCCCAGGACACGCTCCGTCTCGGCCAGCAGGTCTTCATAGCGGACAAGCAGATAGCGGCCCGCGTAACGACGGCTGTGGCGCAGGCCCAGTTCGGCCGAGCGCCGCCACGCCATCGTCTCCCACCCCAGCTTGCCGGGCCGCGCCCGCCCGCGCCCGGCGACGACGGCGTACCGGTCGCGCGGGTCGCGCACCATGTGGATCATGCGCGCGTCCGGCTGGGCGGCGAAGATGGGGTCGGCGTACTGCTCGACGTGGCCCAGCTGGTCGCCCCAGCGCCGCTTACCCCGCCGCTCGGCATGATGCCGGTGGAACAGCGCAAACAGCCGTCCATAGGCCATCTCATCCCCCTCCCCTTGGGAGGGGCTAGGGGAGGGCCCGGCATCCCCCTCCCCTTGGAAGGGCCTAGGGGAGAGCCTGGCATCCCTCTCCCCTTGGGAGGGGCTAGGGGAAGGCCCGGCGCGGAATTCGCGCTCAATCCGCTCCCGTCCCGGCTCCAGCTGGCGAATACCGGGCGAGGCCAGCATCGCATCGAGACAGCGCGCCAGATTTTCCTCGTTCCTCAGGTCGCCAAAGCGCCCGTAGAACTTGGGCCACATGTACGTGCGCCGGGTCAGGCTCAGGTCGGGGTGGCTGTCCAGCATCAGCCGCAGTTGGGTCTTGCCGGAGTAGCTCAGTCCGCCGATGTAGATTGGCCCGGTAAGTGAATTACTATTGTCCATGAACAAAGCCAGGTTCCAGGGGCCAGGTTCCAGGTTCCAGGGGCCAGGTTCCAGGTTCCAGGGTCAAGACAGGCCCGCGTGGCTGCTCTCTTCCCCTGGCCCCTGGAACCTGGAACCTAGCCCCTAATCAGACGTGTCAGTGAAGTCGTGGGCATGACCGCCCGGCAGCGCAGCCGGTCGGCCAGCGACAGGTGCACCGGCTCCAGATCGTAGCCGAAAGCCGCCATCCGCGCCGCCGTCTGATCTTGCAGATAGCCCCACTCATGGGCAGCCAGGCGCTGACGGAAGCGACCGATATAGGCCGTGGAGAGCGGGCTATGGCGGGTCTCGCTGTCCTGGAAGCGGGCGGCGTGGCCCAGGGCCAGCATGTCCGGCGTCATCTCCAGACCCACGAACGCGCTCACATCGCGCAGCGTCTCCTCCGGGTGGGCGGCCAACGTCTCGTAGCGCACCACCTTGTAGCGGTCGGGATAGCGGCGCTGGTGGCGCAGCGCCAGGTCGGCCGAGCGCGACCAGCGCTCGGCCGCGTCGCCCAACCGGCCGGGCCGGCGGCCGTCGCGGGCCACAATCGCCTCGTACCAGTCGCGCGGGTCGCGCAGCAGGTGGACGATGCGGGCCGCGGGAAAGATCGCCAGAATCTCCTTGGCGTAATTCTCCACCGACTCGGTCTGGTCGCCCCAGCGCGTCTTACCCAGGCGCTCAGCGTAGTGCCGGTGCACCAGGGCGAAGAGGAGGGCATAGGCCGCCGTATCACTCGTAGGGGCGGATTTGAAACCCGCCCCCACAATGGCGTAAAACTCGCGCCGCAGCCGCTCCACGTCCGGTTCCAGGGCGCGCACGTGCTTGTTCTGCCGCATGGCGTTCAGGCAGCGCTCGAAGTTGGCCGGGTCGGCCAGATCGCCCCAGTGGTCGTAGATGCGCGTCCACAGGCGCGTGCGCTTGCTGAAGACCACCTCCGGGTGGGCGGCCAACATCAGCCGCATATACGTTTTTCCGGAGCGCTCCAGCCCACCGATGTAGATGGGCGCGTCGGGTAAGTGATTGTTGTCCATATTATGAACCGGCCGGCTGTGGAGTTGCGCCGGCGTCGCGCACGACCATGCCGGAACTAGGGCGGCGGCCGAACCGGCCCGGCGCGCGCTGCTGCAATCCCTCGACGACGCGCCAGGCCGTCAGGCGGGCCATGTTCATGGGAAAGTCCACCGCCACCAGTCGCGCCCGTTCCGCCGCGCTGAATTGGAGCGGATCCGGCTGGTAGTCAAAGGCGGCCATCTCGCGGGCGGCGAAGCGCTGCATGAAGGCCAGTTCGGCCGGCGGGATGGCGCCGCGGTACAGGCCGATGTAGGCCTCCGAGAGCGGGCTTTCCCCCGGCTGCAAGGGGCGGCCGTGGCTGCGCTTCTCGCGATACTCCGGCGCGCCGTCCATGGACAGCATCGCCGGCGTGTAGCTCTCGCCCAGAAAGTCGCATACCTCGCGTAGCGTCTGCTCCGGCTGTCGCACCAGCGACTCGAAGCGGACGAGCAAGTAGCGACCGGGGTAGCGCCGCAGGTTGCGCTGGGCCAGGCGAGTCGAATAGAGCCAGCGGGCCGTCGCGCCGCCGGCCCGCCCCTTGCCGTCAGGCCACAGCTCCAGCGAACCATAGTAGCGGTCGCGCGGGTCGCGGATCATGTGGATCATCTGCGCCCCGGGAAACTCCTCGAAGATCACGTCGGCGTAGCGCTCAATCAGGCCGGTCTGGTCGCCCCACCGTGGCCTGCCTTCGCGCTCGGCGTGGTGCTGCTGGATGAGTCCGAACAGGCGGCCATAGGTGCGCGGCCCTTCGGCGAACTCGCGGCGCAGTCGCGCCGGATCGGGATCCAGACAGCGCACGTGCTTGTAGCGCAGCAAGGCCGCCAGCAACCGCTCCACATTCTCATCCTGGCGCAGGTCGCCATACTGGCCGTAGAAGTAGCTCCACATGTTGGAGCCGACCGACGGGATGGAGATATTCGGGTGCGACACCAGACAGGCGCGCAACGTCGTCTTGCCACAGCGGTCAGGGCCGCCGATGAAGATGGGATTGTGTACCATAGAGTTTGACATGCAGGGGAGCAGAGGAGCGGGGGAGCGGGGGAAAGATCTCTTTCCTCAGTCCCTGGCCCCTAATCCCTAGTCTCTAATGCTTGCTCTTTAGTTTGGACGACGCCTTGCGGCGAGCGGTCTGAATCATGGCCCGCTCTTCGGCCGAGAAGCCGAGCCGCAGAACCAGCCCGCCGTAGACCGCCAGCAAGACGGCCGCGCCGATGGCGGCGTTGACCAGACTCCCGCCCGGCGGCAGCCAGCGCCCCACGACCAGCGCCGCCAGCAGCCCCGCCAGCGCCGCGCTCACCGGCTTCAGGAAGTCGCGGTTATAGGGCAGCAGCCGGAACAGGTAGTATACCTGGCCCAGGCGTAACAGATTCACGCTGGCCTCGCCGATCAGGGCCGCTGTCGCCGCCCCGGTCACGCCCCAGCGCGGAATGAGCAGCACGTCGAACGACAAAAAGATAGCCAGCCGGGCGATAGAGTTGAACAGTTTCAGCCGCGTATGGCCGGTCATGTCGATGATGATGCCGCCCATGCCGGTTCCGACCAGGATCAGGGCCGAGACGGACAGGATGATCAGCGCCACCGCGCCATCGGTGAAGCTCTGGCCGAAGATCGACAAGATCTGTTGCGGAAACAGGAGCATCAGGAGAAAGACCGGCAACTGAGCCGTCACGCCCCACTTATTGGCCGTCTGGTAGAGGCGGCCCATCTCCGGCAGGTCGCCCCGGTCGTGCAGTTCGGCGATGATCGGCTTGGCGGAGACGTTGATGGACGATGAGAACTGGCCGCTAATCATCGTCACCTGGCTGGCGACGGTGAAGACGCCGACGCCAGCGATGGTGTTCAACGTGCCCAGAATCAACGTCTGGAAGTTGCTGTGGAACTTGACCATCATGTCCGACAGCCAGACGGGCACGGAAAAGGCCATGATGGCGCGGGCGTCGCGCCGCGCGCCCCGGAGCGGTCGCCGCAACCCGAACTGCTTGTGCAAGAAGTAGAGCAGGATGAACGACGCTGCCAGGTCGGCCAGGCCAAACGTGATGATCGCCTCGGCGGCGCTGAAGCCGCCCAAGGCCAGGATGGCGATCATGGCCAGCCGGATAACCGGCTGGATGATGAACTGCGCCAGTGTGGCGTAGTCCATCCGCTTGAAGCCCCGCATGGCCCCGGCCAGCACTTCGCTGAGCGTCAGCATCGGGACGATGACACTCACCAGTTGGAGCAGCGGGGCCAGTTGAGGCTCACCAAACAGCATCTCAGCCGCCGGATAGGCCAGGGCGAAGAGCAGCGTGCCGGTCAGCAGGCTGGACAGGGTAGCCACGCCGATGCCCAACTGGAGCGCGCCCCACAACGCATCTTCTTCCTTGTGGTTAGCCAGCACGGCGACGTAGCGCACCAGGGCCGCATCCAGCCCCATGATCGCTACAGCTACGGCGATGTTAGCCGCGCTGAGCGCCAGGCTATACATACCGAATTGCTCGGCCTGGAGCAGGCGGGCCAGCACCACGGCGGTGACGACCCGCACGCCCGTCAGGAACATCTTACCGGCAAAGGTGATGCCGCCACCCCTGGCGACAAAGGCGATGTTGCGGCTGACGACCGCGCCGCCGGCCGCCGGCGTATCAGCACGGTCGGGGCCTTTAACCCCGACCGGTAGCGAATCCGCGCTATGTTCGGTCATATCATCAATCCGCGGCCGTCCCTAGCTCGGTCGGTTCCGGCCGCGCTTGTACGGGCGGCAGCCCGTTTCCCTCTACCGCTATCTCGTAATGAGACTCGTTAATCTCGCGCTTCGTGCCGGTACCCAATCGATTCCTGCCGTTCGACCCCTGGGAGAACTCTTCCGGCGAGTACTCCGTGCCGGACAGGCCGAGCGCGCCGATGGCCTCGTCCAGGAATTGTTCCGGCTCCTTGCGGCCATCCTCATACGTCGCCAGGCCCAGCGAGGCGTGCAGGCGCGGCGTCTGTTTGCGGGCGTCGCCAGACGAGGCGCTGTGCTGCGGCAGGCTGCGAATGCGCGTGACCGCTTTGTTGAGCAGGAGCTGGGCGTCGCCCCGCCGGGTGTCGGGCAGCAACACGGCGAAGGTGCTGCTGTCGAACCGGGCCAACACGTCCTCTTCGCGCAGCAGCCGTTCGATGGCCGTCTTGGCCAGGCGCATAACGTCGCCCCGGTCATGGTCGCTGCCCAGTTCCACGCGGATCAGGCCCAGCGACAGCGGCCGGCCGCTCCGCCGGGAGCGGCTGATCTCGCCCCACAGCCGGTGCAACAGATAGGAACGGGTGTAGGCATCCGTGTCCCGCTCAATAATATTGAACGATTCCCGCGCAGTCGTCGCCGTCTCCAGATAGCGCAGCAGGAATACCAGACCCGCGCCCAGCGCCAGACCCAGCGCGCCGCCCATCGCCAGGTTCATGACCACGTTGGGCTGGCTGGGGTTGCGCGGCAGATTGGCCTCGTCCAGCGGCTCCAGTTCGAATACGTCATAGAGCTCACTGACGTAGCCCACCGTCTCCACGCCGACGGCGTTGGCGAAGTCTCGCACCACCTTCGGGTCGTGGCCCGACGCGGTGATCTCCATAACGTTGGTGCCGCCGACGACGCGCGCGCCGATGCTGAGACCCTGCTGCTCGGCCGTCGAGAGGCCCAGGCGCTCTATCGCCTGACGCTTAATGGTACGACTGGTCGCCACCTCGGCAAACGTTGTGTTGATCTCGACACGCCGGCTGACCATGTCCAGGGCGCGCACGAAGTCATCGCTGAGCGTGACCTCCGACGTGCGCGGCCGGATGACAAAGGTGGTTGACGTCTCATAGACCGGCCGCTGCCTGCTGGTCAAGAAGTAGGTGATGCCGAAGACGACCGCAAAGCCAAACAGCACCAGCCACCACCGCTTCTTGAGAACTCGCCAATAGGCTTGGATTTCCATACTACACTCCCAAGGAACAACCGCCGCCGATGGGCGACGGACTACAGACCACGGCTCCCCACTGACTACTTACTGCCTACCGCGCTAACGCGCTACTCAGCCCCTACAATGCCCCCTTCCGCGTAATCACGACGCGCGCCGTGCCGAGCATGATCGCCAGGTCGGCCCGCAGGGACAGCGTCCGCACGTACTCAATGTCGTAGGCGGCGATCTCGTTAAAGGTGAGCGAGCTCCGGCCGTGCACCTGGGCCAAACCCGTGATGCCCGGCAGCACGGCCAGACGCTCGCGATGCCACTCCAGATAGGCGTCGGTCTCCCACGGCACGTTGGGGCGCGGGCCGATCAGGCTCATCTCCCCTTTCAGCACATTGAAGACCTGCGGCACTTCGTCCAGGCTGGCCTTGCGCAAGAACCGGCCCACGCGGGTGATGTCGTCGGTGCGGATAGGCTTGTTGATGGCGTCTTGCCCGTCGGGCCGCTCGCCCATCTGGCCGGCCACGAAGGATTGCATGTACTCTCGGTCCGCCTGACCGTCATAGTCGGCGCGCATGGTGCGGAACTTGTAGAGCCGGAACCGCCGCCCGTCCTTGCCGACCCGCTCCTGCACGAAGAGGGGCGAGCCCTTTGAGTCGAGAACGATGCACAGGGCGATCACCCCCATCAGCAGGAGCAGGAGCGGCAGCGCAACCAGACATGCCATCATATCCAGGGCGCGCTTGTACGGCAGGTATCGCTCGCGGTCAACGCGAGCTTCCACCAATACGGCCGCGGCGGTTGGGAACGCGGCAGATGAGAAACTGTCGGGTTCAAGATTAGCGATGGACATGTCTACTCTCCAGTACTACGAAGCACTACTGATACTACTGAGTGCTGCTCAACTCAGTCTGCGGCGGCGGAAGGAGCCAGACCAAGTCTTGCGATACCATTGGCGGGTGGCGGCCCGCCCTGTTTGGCCATGACGGGCAGGCCGCCGCGCGCCTCTATGGCCGCCGCCGCGCGCACCAGCGCCGGGTCGGCATAGTGCGTCCAAACGTGCGGCGCACTCTGGTCGCCGGTCATCAGCCGTTGGTCGCCGTTCTTCCACAGGTCGTAGCCTGCCGTGCGCGGATCGCCCTGGCCCAGCCAGATGGGTTGTTGCAACTGGCTCGACTCGAGTAGCTTGCCGGCCAAGGCCAGCGCCGCCATACCGTCCCAGGCCGTCACGCGCGGCGGCAACCCGTGCCGCACGGCATGGACGAAAGCGCGCAGCTCTTCCTTGAGCGGTTCGCTGCGCTCGATGCGGTAGTTGATCATGTCGCCTTCGCTGACCCCCAGCAGACCGCCAGCCGAGTTGAGGCCATTGATGTGAAGATTCTGGTAGTGACGCAGTTCCTGGGTCAGATAGCCGGCGACGAACATACCGCGCTCCCCGGTCACGATGAGTTCGCGGATCTTGGTGGGTGTCAGCCAGTTGATGTTGATGACCGCCAGCACGCCATTGGCGAACTTCAGCAGCCCCATGACCATGTCTTCATGAGTCACGTGGATACGGCGGTCTGTCTCGGCATACACCCGTTGGGCGGGGGCCTCGACCAGCTTGTGGATCACATCCAGGTCGTGAGTAGCCAGGTCGATGATGACGCCCACATCCTGGATGCGCGGCGGGAACGGGCCTAGCCGGCGCGCATGGATCTCGAAGATGCGTCCCAGCTCACCCGCGTCGAGCCGCCGCTTCAGTTCGATGATAGCCGGGTTGAAGCGCTCGATGTGGCCGACGGTCAGCGTGACGCCGTACATCTGCGCCAGCCGGATCATCTCCAACCCCTCATCCAGCGTGGCGGCGATAGGTTTCTCGACCAGGACGTGAACGCCCCGCTCGATGGCCGCCCGGGCCACGCGCAAATGCTCGCGCGTGGGCACGGCGATGGACACCAGATTCGGCCGCTGCTCGTCGAGCATGGCCTCGTAGTTGCCGTAGCCCTTGACGCCCATGCGCAGCCCGACTCGCTCGGCCTGCTCGCGGTTGGCGTCGGCCACTCCAACCAGCTTCACTTCATTCAATTCACTGTAGACGCGGGCATGGTTGGTTCCCATCGATCCCACGCCGATAACTGCGGCACGCATGATACTCCTCCCGATTGCCACAACTGGCAGCTTGCAGGTACGTCCCACTGCAGAAAGTGGGTCGCACCTGGAGATAATCTGGCCCGACCCCGCCACATCGTCAGACAGTCGCCAACGCCGGCGCGCCTACTTCTGCCAGCGCGCCACAGACGGCGTTGACGATCTGGTGCAGGTCCTCCGGTTGCAGCGCGGGGTGGACGGGCAGCGAAAGAACCTCGCGGCTGGCCGCTTGCGACATGGGCATGAAAGGCTGGTAGCCGCGCTCGCGATACACGTCCTGATCGGAGATGGGAACCGGGTAGTAGACCTCTGAGCCTACGCCCCGGTCGGCCAGCGCCTTACGGAAGGCGTCGCGCTCGAAGGGCACGCGGATCGTGAACTGATGATACACGTGCTCATAGCCGGCCGGTGTGCGCGGCAAGATCAGGCCGTCTACGCCGGCCAGCATCTCCATCAGGAAGGCCGCGTTGGCCTGCCGCCGCCGCGTCAGTTCGGGCAGCCGCCCCAACTGCACCAGCCCGATGGCCGCCTGCATGTCGGTCATGCGGAAGTTGAAGCCCAACCGCTCATGGTAGTAGCGCACCCGCATGCCGTGGGCGCGCAGGAGACGGGCCCGGTCGGCCACGGCGTCGTCATCGGTGGTGATGATGCCGCCCTCGCCGGTGGTCATGTTCTTCGTCGCATAGAACGAGAAGCACCCCGCGCCGAAGCTGCCGACGCGACGCTCGTCGATGGCCGCGCCGTGGGCCTGGCAGGCGTCTTCGATGAGAGCCAGGTTGTGCCGGCGGGCGATGTCGCCCAGGTGCTCCATGTCGCTGGGCAGGCCGTAGAGATGCACGGGCATGATGGCCTTCGTGCGTGGCGTGATGGCCGCTTCCACCTGCGCCGGGTCGATGTTGAACGTCTCCGGATCGATGTCAACAAAGACGGGCGTCGCCCCGGTATAGAGGATGGAGTTGGCCGTGGCGATGAAGCTGAACGGCGTGGTGATGACCTCGTCGCCGGGGCCAATCTCATAGGCCAGCAGGGCCAGCCACAGCGCCATCGTCCCGGATGAGACGGCGATGCCGTGGCGCACGCCGCAGTAGGCGGCAAAACGCTCTTCGAACTCGGCCACGCGCGGCCCCTGGGCCAGTTGGCGCGATTCCAGCACGGCCATGACCGCCGCCTGCTCTTCCGGGCCGATAATGGGGTTAACCAAAGAGATCATCACAATATTTCCTTCAACTCATATGCTGTCAGACAAACCTGGCAGAACCACGACCCGTTGTTATCCCGGGTCAACCGGTGGCCGCACTGGCAGACGTGTCCCACCAGCTTGGCGGGCGATCCCATCACCAGGCCATAGCTGGGCACGTCGCGCGTCACCAGCGCCCCGGCGGCGACCATGGCGAAACGTCCGATGGTCACGCCGGGCAGGATGATGGCCCCCGCGCCGATGGACGCGCCATAGCGCACCCGCGTCGCGCCCACCTCCCAATCGTCGTCGGTCTTCAACTCGCCATTCGGGGTGATGGCGCGCGGTCGTTTGTCGTTCGTCAAACAGACATAGGGCCCAATAAAAACACCATCCTCGATCGTCGCCCCATGATAGACCGAGGCATAGTTCTGAATCTTCACCCGGTCGCCAATCACAACGTTGAAGTCAATGTAGACACCCTTGCCGATGATGCACTGATCCCCAATACGCACGCCTTCCCGCACCTGGGCCTGATGCCAGATGCGAGTGTCGTGACCGATCGTCGCTCGGGGAGACGCCTCAGCGGTTGGGTGGGCATAAAACTCACCCATGTTGCCCTCCTTCCCTGTCAGATCAACACGTCCCGCTACCCCATCCCCCACTTCTATCTGTACTGTGTCTTCTCTAAATATGTACACCTCTGTTTACCTCACCTCAGATAAATTCGCGGGCTTTCCTCTTCCACATGTCCAGAGACAGTCGCCCCACCCCTCAGCTGGCATGCCAGCAAAGTCGCCATGAACCGCACACAGCAGGGCGATTTGCCAAATCGCCCTACGCTCGATTTTCGTCTGTTGTAGTGCCCAACGGGCGCGGATTGGAAGGGTTGTCAGAGATAGGAGGCGCGCTCCGCCGTCCGGCGCGCGCTGCGTCGGATACCGGTACTACGTATGTGAAACGCCCGGGAGCGGTGGCTACAACCGGCAGCGTCTCTTGAATGCGAACTCCAGGAGTCCGCTCATCGCCCAACAGCAGTTGGACTCAACCCCGGAAACCGGCGCGGCTCCGGGAGAATGCGACAGCCCTAGCGATAGTTAATCACCCGGCCACGGCCGCGTGTGCGGCGCGGCGGACGCCCGGCGGACAGACCGGCCGGCGCGGGCTTGACCGCGGCCGCGCCCGCCGGGAGCTCCTCCAGGTCGGCGGCATTCACGCGCACCCGGCACGAGCGCCCCAGGAAGTCGAGCAAGACCGTGACCCGCTCGCCCGGCGTGCACTCTCGCTCGAACAGCGCGGCCACGTCGGCCATTGGCCCCTTGGTGATGCGCACCGGGTCGCCCGGCCGGAAGCGGCTGCGCGTCGCGCCTTGCCCCTGGTTCAACTCGGCCACTTTGCTGCGGATCAATTCAATGGTCGCCACGGGCATGACCGCCGGAGCATCGTCGAAGGTGACAATGTGGCGCAGTCCCGGCGTCCATTGCCAGCGCGAGGTGGGCAGCGCCGCCAGATCGAAATGCGCGAAGAGGTAGCAGGGGAAGTAGGCCATCGGCCGGCGCACTCCGGCGTGATCGGTCGTCCACACCTGGGGCGCGAGCGTCTCGATCTCCAGCTCATTCAGTCTGGCGGCCACCCTGGCTTCCTGTTGCGATTTCGTATGGAGCGTGTACCACTGTTCCATCGATCCGTCTGTCCTTCGCGCCCGGCGCGGTGCAAAAAAAAAAAAACGCGGCCACTTCTGGTTGTGGGGATTCCACAACAAGAAGGGCCGCGCAGAGTTTGCTTCTGGCCTATGTAGTTGTCTAAAGTCTGCCTCGCTCCCGCCTATTCACGAGAGCGACTCGCCTATATTGTTTACCTTTACTTACTCGAACGTGATCGTCGCATAATCGGGACGGCTGTTCTTGAAGATGATCTGTATCGTCCCATTCTTATCAGGATAGTTCCGCAGCAGACGATCAACGAACTGCCGTTCATCCTCACCGGGCGACGCTTTTTCGGTAATCATGACCTGCGTCACTATCGCCCTTCCATTCGTGAAGGTGATCGTCTTTCGCCCAAACGGTACCGGCATTGACATTCTTCCCTCCTCACGCAAGAGTGCGCTACACGTGAGTACGTTTAACACTCCATATCTAAATATAGAGTGCCGCGGCGACCGAACTAGGTTGTTGTAGCGATGTGTAGTGTGACGGTTAAGGCCAGAGAGCGACGATGTAATCCGTACTAGATGCTGATTATACCTGTTAACATGGCGTTAATCAATTGCAGTTCCAGAGAGAATTATTCATTCTGAATGTTTGGAACTACCACCATCGAGTAGGTAAGAGCGCCGATTAGAGACGAACAAGTACCCCTGGCCGCGAACGGTCAGGATAATCTCCGGCTCATCGGGGCACAACTCCAGCTTCCGCCGCAGGCGGAAGATATAGGGCCGGATCAGTTCGCCGGCCTCCAGCGGGTCAAGCTCATAATTCCAGGCGTCGCGCGCCAGTTGCTCGGTGGCGATGGGCTGGTCAGGATTCGACATCAGGCTGGCTAGCACCGACGCCTCGCCCCGGCTCAGGTCAACGGTTCGGCCCGGGTCGTCGTAAAGCATCGCCTTGCGCTTGACACAATCGAGCCGCACGGGCGGCACGATGATCACCGGGTTGTGGCTGCGCGCGGGATCTTCGGGCAGGTCAGCCACGTCCGTGTCAACGCCGCTGCGACCCGCCTCGCGCACCAATCGGGCCAGTTGGTTCTTCAGGCCGGCCAATGACTCCAGCGAGCGATGGATAGCGTCAACGATGACGAATGTATCAATGGGCTTGACCAGATAGTCGGCCGCCCCGACACGGATGGCCGCGATGGCGGTGCGCAGGGTCGGCTTGCCGGTCAGAACGACGATCTGAAGGCCCGGTTGGAGCTTGCTGACATTCTGCAGGAAGGCCACACCATCGGGCTGGGCACTATCCAGGTCGAGAACCAGTACGTCATAGGGGCTGTCGGTGAGCCAGGACAGAGCTTGCGCCGAATGAGCCGTCGTTTCCACCTGGTGGCCGCCGGCCACCAACGTCTCCATCAGAATGGAGCGAGCGCTGGGCTCCGCCTGTAGAATCAGGACGTGCGCGCCAAGCGATGAATCGAGACCATTCAGCTGTGCTTGCATTGCGATGAACCTGCACCCTTCATGAATCTAGCCACTGCGGGCCGCTCTAACGAGAACAGCCGGGAATCAAGTTAGCCATCGCCGCGCTTTGTCTACCGGCGAAACAGCGTCCACGCCTGGAAACCCAATTTGGCGAGAAGCCCCTTCCTGCGTCTGCGCTGCTATGCGGTCGCGATGGGGAGCGCAGGTAGTGGCCCTTTCGGAATAGCCGGACGCGCCAATGGCTTCAATTGTCTGATAGCGGCAAAAGTGCTATGGTTCCAATACATCGGCCGGATGGGACAACAACTTCGTTTCCACCCTACTAAGCAGAAACATCTACCGGCACTACGCGACTGTGCAATACGGCTACTCCTTACTCCACTAC
>NZ_JAYRVJ010000332.1:0-7285 GCF_041918635.1 Promineifilum sp. (SeqCode) | reverse complement strand
GCCGCGCAGTTGAAGTGGCAGGCCGACTACGACTGGGATTTGGTCAAGGTTTCGCCGGCCAGCAGCTATTCCGTGGTGGATTGGGGCATGGCCGACCGCTGGGAGGGCCACATCGAGGGTACGCGCACAACCACCCATCTGCCCGTCCGCCAACCGGCCGACTGGGCGGCGCTGGAGCCGCTCGACCCCGGCCGGGGCATGCTGGCGACGCAGATCGACGCCCTGCGGCGGGTCGGCGAGGGGCTGCGCGGCGAGACGCCCTTTCTGGCAACGGTGTTCGCGCCCCTGTCAGTAGCCAAGCATCTGGCCGGCAACGAGGCGGTGCTCAGCCATCTGCGCCACAGTCCCAACGACATCCGGCGTGGCCTGGAGGCAATCACCGAGAGCATCGTCCGCTTCATCGACGCCGCGCGCGAGACGGGTATCGCCGGTATCTACTACGCCATTCAGCACGCTGCCTACCCGCTGCTGAGCCGGCAGGAGTACGAGACGTTCGGCCGTCCCTATGACCTGCGGGTGCTGGAGAGCGCCGGCGACCTGTGGTGCAACATGGTTCACCTGCATGGCTCGCGCGTCATGTTCGACCTGATCGCCGATTACCCCGTGCCGCTGCTCAACTGGCACGACCGGGACACCGGCATCTCCCTGGAGGAGGGGCTGCAACGCTTCGGCGGCGCGGCCAGCGGCGGTGTGTCACAGTGGACGATCCACCAGGAAGGGCCGGACGGCACGCGGGAGGAAGCGCGCGACGCCCGGGCGCAGACGAACGGCCGGCGGCTGGTGCTGGGCACGGGCTGCGTTATCATGGCCACCACGCCGCTGCGTAACATCCGCGCCTTGCGAGAGTCAGCGGAGTAAGAGGCTCACGCAAAGAACGCCAAGGACGCCAAGAAGAATCCTGTCTCTTTGCGGTCTTAGCGCTCTTGGCGTTCTTTGCGTGAGATCTTCTCACCCCCCTGCCAATTCGCGCCGCACGTCGTTGTCGGTCTCCGTCGCCAGGGCGGTTGATAGGGCTGCCTGCGTCGCCGGGCCGCCGATGCGGTGCAGCGCCCAGGCGGCGTGGCCGCGCACCAGCGGCTCACCGTCGTCCAGCAGCGCGATCAGCGCCGGCGCGGCCATCTCGCTGCCCCAGTTGCCGGCGGCGATGCAGGCGTTGCGCACCAGGCGGGCGCGCTTGATGCGCCGCACCGGACTGCCGGCGTAGCGCCGCGCGAAGGCGGCTTCGTCCAACGCCAACAACGCTAGCAGCGGCGGCGCGGCGGCGTCCCAATCCATCGGGTAGAAGGCCGTCTCGCCCACTGGCCGGGCAAAGCGGTTGAACGGGCAGACGAGCTGGCACACGTCGCAGCCATAAACCCAATTGCCCATGAGCGGCCGGAGTTCGCGCGGAACCCAACCCTTGAGTTCGATAGTCAAATAAGAGATACAGCGCCGCGCGTCGAGCACGTAGGGGGCGGGAAAGGCCGCTGTCGGGCAGGCGGCCAGGCAGCGCGTGCACGTGCCGCACGACGGCTGCGGTGGGGACACGGCCGATGCTGGCTTGGCGGGCAAGCCATAGTCGAGCGGCAGCGTGGTCAGCAGCACGCCGAGGAAGAACCAGGAGCCGCGGCGCGGGTCGATGAGCATGGTATTCTTGCCCGTGAAGCCCAGTCCGGCCGCCTCGGCGTGATCCCGCTCCAGCAGCGCGCCCGTGTCCACGTAGACCCGGCTGCTCACGGTCTCACCGCCAGCTTGCGCCCGCAGCCACGCGGCCAGGGCCTCCAGCCGTGGCGTCATGACCTCGTGGTAGTCCACCCCCCAGGCGTAGTTGGAGAAACGGCCGCGCGCCGGGTCGGCGGCCAACTGGTGCGGCAGGTCGGCGGTGTAATAATCCAGGCCGGCGACGACCATCGAGCGGACGCCGGGCAGGATGACGCCGGGGTCGCGGCGACGGGCCAGCCGGTCGGGCCGGGCCAGATAGCCCATCTCGCCATGCATTCCGGCCGCCAGCCAGCGCAGATAGGCGTCGAGGCGGCGGGCCGGCCCGGCGGGCAGCACGCCCAGCCGGTTGAAGCCCAGCGCCGCGGCGCGCTCGACCAAAGCCGCCGTCAGGCTCATGGTAGTGTCCATCCTTGACCGAATATTACCACGGGCGCGCTCGATTGACTTTTTCCGTCCGTCCTATGGTATAATCCGCCTGCTTGCAGTGAAGGCGCGCGGATCGCGTGGGTGCTCGCCCAAAAATCTGCGTAATCGCGGCTGGGGACAGCCGTGCGAAATCTGTGGATTGATTTTTCTTCCGGTAGCAACAGGAGCGAAAGCACAATGGCCGAATCAATGATTGACATTCACGTCGAAGACCTGAAGCGCGTGGAACTGGTACGGGTGAGCGGTCGCATCGACAGCAGTAACGCCGCCGAGTTCGACAACGTCCTCAAGGAAGTAGCCAGCCGCAAGCACAACGTGGTGCTGGAGATGAGCGGGGTCGATTACATCAGCAGCGCCGGCCTGCGCGCCATTGTCGCTCTGCTGCGCGAGTGCAAGAAGGCTCGGGGTGACGTGCGCCTGGCCAACCCGTCGGAGCGCGTGGTCGAGGTGCTGGCCCTGGCCGGGCTGGACTCGCTGTTTGGCGTCTACGAGAACGAAGCAGCCGCCGTCGGCAGCTTCTGATGAACCGGAGCATGGCGTGGCCGGGGTTCGTTCCCCGGCCGCGCCTCTCGCCCGCCGTCATCACGCCATGACCACCGAACAAGTTTTAACCGTGCCCGGACGCTACAAGGAGATCAAGCGGATCTGCGAGTTCGTCGCCGATGGCGCCGCCAAAGCCGGCTTCGACGATGATACCATCTTCCACCTGGAACTGTGCTGCGACGAGGCCTCGACCAACATCATCGAACACGCCTACGGCGAAGAGGGGGCGGGCAATATTGTCATCAGCTACGAAGTGACCAACGAGGCGTTCACCATTGTCCTGCGCGACAACGGCCAGGCTTTCGACCCCGGCGACGTGCCCCCGCCGCCAGCCATCACGACCCGCGACGCGACGGCCGATGAACTGACCAGCCAACTGCGGATCGGCGGCCTCGGTCTGCACTTTATCCGTAATCTCATGGACGAGGTGCGTTTCGTTTCTGACCGGCGTCAGGGCAATATGCTGATCATGGTCAAGAAGCTACAAAAGGAAGACAAATGAGCGTCTGGCAGGAGAAACTCCCCCACAGTGAGATATGGCTCATTGGCGTCAACGGCCGGCTCGATCAAAGCCTCAATCCCAAGCTGGAAGAGACGCTCAACGACCTGCTCGACAATGGGCACTACGACCTCATTGTCGATCTTACACACACGACCTACATCAATAGCGGCGGCCTGCGCTGCCTGGTTAGCGCGTGGCGGCGGGCCAAGGCCGCCCAGGGCAGCCTGAGCCTGTGCGGTCTGAACGAGCGCCTGCAAGAGATCTTCACCATGGTCGGGTTCGACAAGGTGTTCACCATCCACGAAGATTGCGCCGGGGCGCGCCAGGTGATCCGGCCCAAGACTCGCTCCTAGCGCCGGGCGTCGCTCTCCGGAGTCAGGAGCGCGCCTGGCCGCCTGTCGGCTATGTCCCAACTCGCGCAAGAGAACGCCGGTCTTCTCTTCCTCGTCGTCGCCCCGGCCATCCTCGCCGCTCTTCTCGTCTTTTTGCTGTCCTACTGGCTGCGCCGCCGGCGCACACGCCACTTGCTGATGGAGCGTGTGACCGAACTGGAGGCGCTAAGCGCGACTGGGCGAGCGCTGGTGGCCGCCGAACTCGACCTGGATGCCCTGCTGGCCCTGATCGCCGAGCAGGCGGGCCAGATCATCGACAACCGCACCTTCCAGATCGGGCTGTTCGAGGATCACTACTACGAGATTCGCTATTGGACCATCGACGGTCGCGCCCAGCCTGCCCCCCAATCTTTCGATCTGCACTCCACCCAGGCGGCGACCGCGCCAGAGGGCGGCGGCCTGGTTGCCTGGGTGCGCAACTCACAGCAGCCGCTGCTCGTGCGCGACTTCGAGCGCGAGATGGATCGCCTGCCCGCCCGCCCCGCCTATGAAAGTGTCCATCCACCCCGCTCTGCCCTCTTTGTGCCCCTGATCACCAGCGGGCGGACGCTGGGCCTCATCATGGCCCAGAGCGCCAGCCCCAACCATTTCAGCGAGCAGGACCTGCGCCGGCTGAACATCCTGGCCAATCAGGCCGCGGCAGCCATCGCCAACGCCCAACTCTTCGACCAGGCCCAGACCCGCGCCGCCCATCTGGAACTGGTGACGGAGATCGTCCGGCAGGTAAATGCCGTCGATGACCTGGATGAAGTGCTGGAGCAGGTCGTCAGCTTGACCTGCCACACCTTCGGTTTCCACCCGGTCAGCGTCTTTGGCGTAAACCTGAAGACGCGCGAAGTGGTCATCCAGGCCAGCAGCCTCGCCGAACTCAATCCGGCGCGCGACGGCGCGGCCAACGGCGACAAGCCGGTGTGTTTGCCCATCGGCTGCGGCATCGTCGGCACGGCCGCCGCCGAGCGCCGCACCGTTGTCGCCAACAATACGCTGGAGGACGGACGCTTCCTGGCCCACTTCGACGGCGCGCCGGCCGGTCTGTCCCTCGATACCCAGGCGGAGATCGCTATCCCGCTGACAGTCAACAACGAACTGCTGGGCGTGCTGGACGTGCAGAGTGGAGAGATCGGCGCGTTTGGCGCGTCCGAGCAGAGCATTCTGGAAACGCTGGCCGCCGCCGTCGCCAACGCCATCTACAAGGCGCAACAACTGGTGCGCGAGCAGGAACAGGCGTGGGTGACCACCGCCCAACTCCAGGTGGCCGAGGCTATCGGCCGGCACGACGAGCCGGATGGGCTGCTGGCCGCCGTCGCCCGGCTGGCCCCGCTGCTGGCCGGGGTCGATCTGTGCGGCTTCCTGCTGTGGAGCGAGGAGAGTCAGGTTTACTACGGCGCGGCGCTGGCCGACGCGGCGGGGAACGAAGTCGATTCCTTCACTGACGTAGAGCTATCCATCGGCGATTGGGGGCCGCTCGACGCCGTGCACGTCGGCCGGCTGCCGCTGACCACGGCCCAGGCGCCGGCCTGGCTGGGCAGCGCCCACGCCGCCTGCTGCCTGCGCCTTTACCCCCTGGTGAGCGGCCCCGGCCAAACGCTGGGTGTCATGCTGGTCGATCTGGGCCTGGACAACGACTGCCGCGAGCCAGCGCCCGACGCGCCCCTGCGTTCGACCGAGCAGCGGCGCGAGGAACTGATGCGGGACATCGCCCGGCAGATAGCCCAGGCGTTGGAGAGCGCCTATCTGCGCACCGCCCAGCAAGAGGAAGCGTGGGTCAACACGGCTCTGCTACAGGTGGCCGAGGCGGTCAACAGCCTGACCGACCTGAACGAGATTCTCGATACCATTGTGCGGCTGGTGCCGCTGCTGGTCGGCGTCGATTCGGTCTTCATCCTGGTGTGGGACAACGAGCGGCAGCTGTTCCAGGCCGGCCCCAGCTATGGCGTCAGCACGATGGGGCGCGGCCTGGTGGAGACGCTGGAGATCGACCGCGAGGAGTTTCTGGCGATGTCGCCGCAGATGTCTCAGGACTTCTCGCTGGCCCGGCTGCCCAGCGCTTCCCACTACGCGCTGCGGGTTCCCACGTGGCTGGAAACGGTGCTGAACACCTCCATCGCCTACAACTTCCCACTGGTGGCACGCGGCCGGCTGGTGGGGGCCAAGATTGTCGGCTTGCGGCGCGAGCGGCTGGGGCGCACGCCCTTTTCGAGCCGCCGCGCCAACATCCTGAACGGCATCGCCCAGCAGGCGGCCACGGCCGTAGTCAACAACCAGCTCTACAAGGAGTCGGCCGAGCGGGCGCGCATGCAGCAAGAACTCGACGTGGCGCGCACCATCCAGACCAGCTTCCTGCCCGACACCAGTCCCAACATGCCCGGCTGCTCTGTTGCCGCCTATTGGCGGGCCGCGCGCGAGGTTGGGGGCGACTTCTACGATTTTCTGCCGCTGGGCGACGACAAGTGGGGCATCGCCATCGCCGACGTGGCCGACAAGGGTGTGCCGGCGGCGCTGTTCATGGCCCTCAGCCGGACTATTCTGCGCGCTGTCGCCTTCAGCCACGACGACCCGGCGCACGTCCTGATGCGCGCCAACGAGATCATCGGGCGCGAGGCCCGCTCCGACCTGTTCGTGACGGTGTTCTACGGCGTGTGGGATCCGGCTACCGAGCGCTTCACCTATGCCAACGCCGGGCACAACCCGCCGCTGCTGATGCAACCCAATGGGACCTTCCACGCTTTGCTGGGCCACGGCATGGCCTTGGGCGTCCTGCCGGAAACGCAGATGAAGAGCCAGTCCATCCATCTGCGGCCGGGCGAAACGGTGATCCTCTATACCGATGGTGTGACCGAGGCGCTGAACGAGGACTTCGACGAGTTCGGCCTGGAGCGGCTACAGGTGGCGGCGCGCGCCTATGCTCGCCAGCCGGCCGCGGCCATCGTCCAGCACATCACCGACAGCATCAGCGATCATACCGGCCAGCGGCCCCAATTCGACGACATGACGCTCATCGTCGTCAAGCGCCAGACGATGAAGCCGGGGAACCAGCGGTAAAAAACCACCCTGGCCGGCGGGCCGCTCCCCGTCCCCGCCCAACCCAACCGATGCGACGCACCATTCACCTCTGCTCACTACTCCTGCTTATCGTCCTGCTGGCCGCTTGCCGCCCGCCGGCGACGGCCGACCTGCCGCTGAGCGCCGCCGTGACGTCGACCGCGCCAGCGGGCGTGACGTCAGCGGCCCCGGCAGTCGCCACGCCCGCGCCGCCTACCCTCGCGCCTTCCCCCAGTCCGACGGCGACGCCGATCTACACCGGTCCCCTGTCCCCCGCCTGCGGCCAACGGCTGCCGGCTCTGCCCGCGATCGCCGCCACGCCGGACACGCCCCCGCCGGACACCGCGGCCGTGAACGTGCTGCGCCCGCTCGTCCCCGAGACGGCCTGGCCGGGGCTGGAATGGCTACTGGACGCGCCGGGAACGGTCGGCCTGGTCGCCTACCAGCTTGGCCAGGAAGCCGAGGGGGTGTACTGGAACGCCGATAGGCCGCTGCCACTGGCGTCGGTGGCCAAGGTCATCACGCTTATCGCCTACGCCGAGGCGGTCGCCGCGGGAGAGTTGAACCCGCTGGAACAGATCCCGTTGGCCGAATTGGATCGCTTCTACCTGCCCAACTTCGACCTGGGCGCGCACCGGCGGGCTGTGGCCGAACTGCGCGAGACGGGCCGCGTGTTCGG
>NZ_JAYRVJ010000331.1:0-2246 GCF_041918635.1 Promineifilum sp. (SeqCode) | reverse complement strand
GGCCTGTTGGCGGGCGGCCGCGGGCGAAAGGAGTGAACGTCATGACCGAGGCAGGATCGTTGGAAAGACCGGAAACCCAACGCGGGTTCGAGACAGCGCAAACGGTGCTGGACAAGCTGGATCGGCTGTTCGACGCCGCCAGCCCGGAGGCGGTCTTCGCCGCGCCGGTGTCGGCCGAGGGCCGGACGGTGATTACCGCCGCCGAAGTGCTGGTGTGGGCCGGCGCGGGCGGCGGCGGCGGCGGCGGCACGAGCCAGCCCACGGCAGAAACTCCGGCAGCCGAGACTGTCGAGACGACCGAAGAACGCGCCGCCAGCGGCCCGAACGAGGGCTATGGCATTGGCGTCGGCGGCGGGGGCAGCACCCTGGCCCGGCCGGTCGCCGTCATCATCATGGACAGTCAGGGCGTTCGCGTCGAACCCATCGTGGACGTGACCAAGATCGCCCTCGCCGCCCTCACCGCTCTGGGCAGCATGGTCTTCATGCTCCTACGCATGCAACGGAAATAATTAGGAATTAGGAATTGGGCAAGAAGCCACTGGAGGCGCGCTAATTCCTAATTCCTAATTCCTAATTTCTTCCGTTTACGTTTTGCTATTGCGCGGCCGGTATAATCCAGCGTAGAGGTATGGTCATGAGGTCTGAAACCAAAATGTACGAGCTGCCGCTGTTCCCGCTCAATACGGTGCTGTTTCCGGGGATGCCCCTGCCGCTGCACATCTTTGAGGATCGCTACAAGGAGATGGTCGCCGACTGCATCCGCGACAACCGGCCGTTTGGCGTGGTGCTCATCGCCGAGGGCGCGGCCGAAGGCGGCCCCTTGGCCCGCCCCTACGCCATCGGCTGCACGGCCGAGATCGCCCAGGTTCAGCCGCTGGATGGGGGCAACATGCTCATCATGACCGTCGGCCGCGAGCGCTTCCGCGTTGTCCGGCTGGGCCGCGACGAGAAGCCCTACCTGGTCGGCATGGTCGAGCCGACGCCGCTGCTGGAAGATAACCCCGAGCAACTGGAGGCGCGCGCCGAGGCGCTAGAGCCGCTGGTCATCGAATACCTCCACAAGCTGGCGACGCTGGGAACCATCGACATGGAGCCGGATCAGGTTCCGTCCGAGCCGCTGGGGCTGATCTACCTGGCGGCCACGCTGATCCAGCTGCCGCCCGACGAGAAGCAAGCCTTCCTGGCCGCCGAGCGGGCGACAACGCTGGCCGGCAACCTGGCCCGCGCCTACCGCCGCGAACTGGCTCTGATGCGCACCATGCCGACCGAAGACATCGGCATCTTCTCTATTAACTGAGAAAGAAGAGCTCACGCAAAGAACACAAAGAAGCAAAGGACGCAAAGAAGAACATCTTTCTTTGCGTCCTTTGCTTCTTTGCGTGAGCCTCTTACTCTACGAACTTTTCCCGCAAGTAGGCCACATACGGCGCGATGGTCAGCGGCCCGCCGGTGACGCGCTGCACCAACTCATCGGCCGTGAACTTCGAGCCGTGCTGATAGATGTTCTCGCGCAGCCAGTCGTGGAGCGTGGCGAACTGCCCCCGCCCGATCTGCTCCGGGATGTCGGGATGCGCCCGCAGCGCTTCCCGGTAGAACAGGGCGCTCATGATGTTGCCCAATGTATACCCCTGGAACAACCCGCCAATGAGCCCGCTGTACCAGTGCACGTCTTGCAGCACGCCATCGGTATCATCGGGGGCGCGCAGCCCCAGGTCAGACTCATAGCGCGCGTGCCACGCCTCCGGCAGATCGGCCACGGCCAGCGACCCCTCCAGCAGCGCCAGCTCCAGATCGAAGCGGATCATCACGTGCAGGTCATACGTCATCTGATCGGCGTCGGTGCGGATGAGCGAGGGCTGCACCTTGTTGATGGCCCGGTAGAACGTCTCCAGCGGCACGCCGCCCAGTTGCGCCGGGAAAGCGGCCTGGAGTTGGGGGTAGTAGTGGTTCCAGAACGGCCGGCTGCGGCCGACGATATTCTCCCACAGGCGCGACTGGCTTTCGTGGACGCCGGCCGACGTGCCCTGGGCCAGCGGCGTGCCTTCCAGCGCCCGGCCAATACCCAACTCATAGAGCGCGTGGCCCGTCTCGTGGATGCTGCTGAAGAGCGCGTCGCTCAGATCGTCTGTCCGGTAGCGAGTGGTGATGCGCACGTCGTCCAGCGAAAACGCGGTCTCGAAGGGATGGTGGGTCTTGTCCAGCCGGCCGCGGCTGAAGTCGTAGCCAAGCTCGGCGATGATCCGTTC